>DAHUXY010000138.1 GCA_027315505.1 Vulcanimicrobiota bacterium
GACGGAAACCGGCGCGCCGTCGCTTTTTTTCGTCGGTGTAGGGAAAAACGTCGGCAAGACCGTCGCAATTCGCGCGGTGTACGAGGCGACGGTCCGCGCCCGCATGACCGTCGGCTTAGCGTCGATCGGACGCGATGGCGAGGCCATCGATAGCGGCGACGGCCAGCCCAAGCCGCGACTGTTGCTGCGCCCGGGCGCCGTCATCGCGACGGCGCGGTCCGTATTGCCGCAGTCACCCGCAAGCCGGATCCTCGATCTCTCGACGTTGGCGACCGCGGCCGGTTCGCTGCTCTACGCACGCGTCGTGCACGACGGGTACTACGAGTTGGTGGGGCCTCCGACTGCCTCCGGCGTGCGCGACGCGATCGCCGGGTTGCTGCGGTATGCCCCGTATGCGCTCGTTGACGGCGCGGTCGATCGGGTGGCGGCGCTAGCCGGCGGCGAGGACGCGATCGTGGTCTCCGCCGGTGCCGACGCGGCTTCGACCATGGACGATGCGGTCGCGCAGATACGCGCGCTGGCCGGCCGGCTGCGTATACCGCGATACGACCCGGCGGTGGAGCATGTGCGGATCGAAGGCGCCCTCATGCCGGCGATGGTTTCGCACATGGTCGCGCGGCACGAGCGGCGAGCGGTCGTCCTGCGCGATCCGACGCAACTCGCGATGGCGGGTGCCGCCGCGACCTACGCGCTCGAACACTTGAACCTGCGTTGTGAACGCCCGCTGCGGGTGGTTGCGGTAACGGTGGCCTCGAGCGGTCGCGAGCGCGCCTTCGAACCTCGCGAGTTTGCGCGCGCGGTTGCGGCCGCGACCGGTTTGCCGACGTTCGACGTCTATGCCGGCACGGTGGCCGCATGATGGCGGGGCCCGCGATCGACCGGATCTCGTATCAGGCGGTCGATGGGGCCTGGCTTGAGGCTCGCCTGGCCCCGGCGAGCGAGTACGGGACACGCGCGTTCGCGGCGTTACGGGCGTTTGCTCCGGGAGAAGAGGCTCACGCCGCCGCCTGCGCGCAGCGCATCGCGCGCGTTGCCGCATCGGTCGAAGCATCGCGGCTCGACGCCGCGCGCGACGTCGTACGCCGCGCCCCGGATGCCGCCGGGGCCCTCGCACAAGCCGCGATGGGTGAGACGCTGGCCGACGTGCAGTTTCTCGAGCTGCTGCGCTGTTTCGATGCGATGATCGCGCTGGACGTACTGCTCGAGTGCGCGGCGGACGCGGAGCCTTGCGCGAACGGCGCCGTGCATCAGGTTGTCGCAGCGCTCGACCCGGGTCGCTCGGGTGCATTTGGATTCTATCTTTCGGACGCCTTCGATCTGCGACTCGATGAAAGACGAAAGGCCCTGACCGGCTCGCAGGCGCGCGTCGATGCGGCGCGCGGTCGCGCCGCGGCCGCGATCTGCGCGCGGCTGGGTCGCGAGGACATCTCCGGCAATGCATTCATCGTCATGCGCGCGGACGTCCCGTCCGGCGGACTCCCCGCCGGCGTGCGTGTGGTTCGCGAAGCCGCGACGTACCTCGTTTGCGAACTCGACGCCGACGAAGCGACGCTCGATGCGATCGAACGCCGTGACGGCGAGTTGGCGAACGTTGCCGAGGCGGAGGAGCGCGTTCGCGAACGGCTTTCGGCGGCGGTGCGCGAACGCGCGGCGGCGTTGGACGCGGCGATGCAGGCGTTCGGCGCGCTCGACGTGCTGGTCGCCCAGACGCGATTCGTGCAGTCCTATCGATGCGTGGTTCCGGAGTATGTCGCGCGTGCGGCGATCGCGTTTAGCGGCGGGCGTCATCTGCCGACCGCCGAGGCGCTCGAGCGCGACGGGCGTGCCTTTACCCCGCTCGATCTCGAACTCGACGGCGTCGCCGTGCTGACGGGGCCGAACATGGGCGGCAAGAGCGTCGCGTTGCGCACGTGCGGCTTTATCGCGCTTTGCGCCGCATACGGCATTCCGGTTCCGGCGCAGCACGCGCGCGTCGGGCTCTTCGACGACGTCGCCTGGCTCGGCATCGGTGGCGGCGACGAACGCGGCTCGCTGCTCTCCTCATTCGCCACCGAGGTCGTGCGATTGCGCGAGCTCTTGGATCGCGGAGCGCAGCGAAGGCTGCTGTTGGTGGACGAGTTTGCCCGGACGACCACCCCGCACGAGGGCAAAGCGCTCCTGGTCGCGGTGATCGAACGTTTGCGCGAGCGCGGCGTTTGCGGCATCGTCGCCACGCATCTCGGCGGGATCGCCGGCGCAACGGGCGCGACGCATCTCGCGGTACGCGGCCTGCGCGGGATCCCGCATCGCCCCGCAGCGGCCGACTTGCACGCGGCGCTGGCCGCGCTCGCGGATTCGATGGACTATACCATCGCGCAGGTGAACGGGCCCGGCGAAGAACGCTCGGATGCGATCGCTCTCGCGGCGCTGCTCGGCCTAGACGAGGCCCTGATCGCAGCCGCGAGCGCCGCTTTCAGTCAGCCGTAACTAACAATTACTCAGCGTCTTCGGCGTTCAAGGCGCGCAACGGATCGGTCAAATCGGAGTTCATTGGGATCGCCTCCTTGGGCCAAAAAGATCTCGCAGACCAGGGGCCAAATCGCCTTTTGAAGGCGTCCGACGCGTCCGTCATGTACTTTTGAGTATTCAACGGCACCGGGCAAAGGCTTGCAGTCACAGGTGTAACCCGGAGCCGGCATCGGGAGTAGAGGTCCGTATATGAGCTCTCGCCGTGCAGCACTTGAATCGCTGGCGCTCCTTGGAACGCTGGCGCAGATCGCTATTGCCGCTTGGGGGCTCGGCACACTTCCCGATTCCATCGCCGTGCATTTTGGACCGGATGGAGTGGGATACGGCCCGAAACTCACGCTCCTGCTGTTGCCCGCATGCGGCGTATTTACATATCTCGTGAGTGGTTTCGCGGCGAGCGCGGCGCAACCGCGCGTGAACCTGCCGATGAAAATCACGATTACTCCGGAGAACCGCGCTGCCGTTAATGCGCTGAAACGCGAGATGGTTTTGGTTACGAAGGCGGCCCTAGGAGTGGGATTTGCCGCCATCGAGTGGCAGTTGGTCTCTAGTGCCGGGGGAACGCTTGCGCTCGGCTTCATGCCGACAATCATCGGATTCTCCGTGCTGCTGCTCGCACTGACTACCGCATACACGGTGGCGATAGCCAAAGCC
>DAHUXY010000079.1 GCA_027315505.1 Vulcanimicrobiota bacterium
CCACGCCGGCGAGCAGCGAGAGCTTGGCCCGCTCGAACGGATTGCTCTCCATGCCCGCAATGCTGCGGGCCTCCGCCATCACGCCGCTGGGGTCCCAGCCGGCCGTATCGACGACGTAGGCGACCCGCCCCTGCGGGGTTACCAAAAACAACTTATCGTTGTGAATGAAATTGTTCGAGCTGACGCGCAGCGAATTGATGCCGAACTCGTCGAGCACGCGTTGGATCGAGGAGCCCGTCCCGGTGAGGAGCGACCAGATCTTCGGATTGGCGCCGTAGGTGGCGCCGTAGCGCTTCAGGATCGCGGGGGAATCGTACTGCGGGTCGAGGCTGATCTCCGCAATCGCAAACTTGGCCGGGTCCAAGTGCGACTGCATGTAGGCGAGCTTTCCGCTAATCGCGGGGCAGAGCGTGGCATCCGGGCAGCGCGTAAAGACGAAACTCAGCAACAGCACCTTACCGCGGAAAGCTTGGTCGAGAAGCAAGCGCCGGCCGTCTTGGTTGACGAGTTCGGTGTGGGGCAACGGGCTGCCGACGTCCACCGCGATCACCCGTCCCGTCTCCGGGAGACCCGGCGAGAACGGCGCCGCGACCATGGGTGAGCGAAGCGTCCACGGGCGCGTCGAACGATCGACGTAGCCGTCGATGCCCACGTTCGGCCGTACCGCGATCTTTGGGGCGAGACGATAGACGCGATCGCCCTGAGGCAGCGTCAGTGGCACCGCGGCGTTGCGAATAACCAACCGGTCGCCCGGCATCTGGCCGAGTACCACGCCGTGCATCGGAAACAAGGCCAGCGCGAACGCAAGTGCGGCGATCATGAGTTTAAGAGTCGCATATCGTGTGCGAGCGACGCAACACTAGCGCTCGCATCCTGCAAGACGCGTTGATTACCGTGGGCATCGATGAGAAAGATCGACGAGGAGTGCGCCTCGTCGTAACCGTAGTCGCTACCGCGTCGGTTGCCCGGAATCTTCTGCGCCCAGATATGGTAGGCGCGCTCGACGCCGGCGACGGCCTGCGGCGAGCCGGTAAGGCCGACGACGTCGCCGCCGAACCGCTTGAGGTAGGCCGCCAACACCGGGGGCGTGTCGCGCTCGGGATCGACCGTGACGAACGCGATCTCCCAATGGGTTCCCGCCGGGTCGGCGATCGCTCGCGCTTTCACCAGTTTGGCAAGCGCCAGCGGGCACGTATCGGCGCAATGGGTGTAACCGAAAAAGAGCGCGACGTTTTTGCCGGTTTGGTCGCCGAGCCGCCAAGCGCTTGCGGAAGCGTCGGTGAGCGCGATCGGCGGAGCCGCGCGCACCGGTACCAGCGCCGTGCCGCGAAAGTGCGGGGCGGCGCATGCGGCAAGCAGCAGGAGGGTTATCGCTGCGGTGATTCGGCTGGGACGCATCGCTCCAACGGTACGCTTATCCCAAGGCGTCACCTACGACTTAGGTGCCGGGATGCGTGATGGTGGTAATCGTCATCCACACGCCCAGCGCCACGATGACCAGCGATAAAGCGGCCGTGATGATATTTCCGAGCGGGCGGTTATGCCGTTCGCCGATGACCCGTTTGTCGTTGACGAGAACGAGCAAAAAGCCAAGGACGATCGGTAACACGAAGCCGTTGAACGCTTCGACGTACACCGTGAGCTGTATGAGCGGCAAACGCGGGATCAAGACGAACCCGGCAGCTACGATGACGCAGGCGAGATAGAGCGCGGTAAAGCGCTTCGCGCGAAGGCCGTCGTTGAGCGAGCACCGCCAACCGAAGGCCTCGCCGAAGGCCCACGCGGTCGCGAGCGACACCACGAAGGCGCCGAGCATCGAGGCGCCGATCAACGCCGCCCCAACCGTCACGCCGGCGAACGGCCCGACGAGCGGTTCGAGCGCGAGCGCCGCGTGAGCGGCGTCGCTCACTTTGATGTGATTGACGAAAAGCGTCGCCGCGGTGGTGATGACGACGGCACACATGATGATTTGCGTTGCGACGGCGCCGATCATGGTATCGATGCGCGCGAAGATCATATCGCGCACGCCCAGGCCTTTATCGACGGTCGCGCTCTGTTGGTAAAAGATCATCCACGGCATGATGACCGCGCCGATATTCGATGCGATCAACAATAGGTAGTTATAATCGTGGAGCGGCTGATGACCGAATAGCCCTTGCATCACGACCGCGCGCGTCGGCGGATGGGCCGCGAAAGCCGCCGGAATGAAGAGCAGTTCCATCAAACAGAGCGCGAAAGCAAAGAGTTCGGCGCGCTTGTACGATGCGGTGAAAATCACCACGCACAGCAGGATCGCCGCCGCAATCACGAAGATCGGCGCGGAGAGGCCGAAGATGTCCGCGGCGCCCGCAATGCCGGCAAATTCCGTTACCAACGCCGCTACGTTCGTGACGAGCATCGTGCCGAGCGAAACCCACGTCCAACCCAAACCGTAATGCTCGCGAATGAGCCGCGCGTGGCCCTTGCCGGTGACGGTCCCCAACCGCACCGTCATCTCTTGCACGACGAAGAGCGGAACGATGAGCAACACCTGCAGCAGGATGAGTTTGTATCCGTACTGCGCGCCCGACGTTGCGGCGGTGGTGATGCTGCCGGCTTCCGTGTCCGCGAAGGCCACGACGATGCCGGGCCCCAGGACCGCAAAAAAACGGAGGAGCCAGCGTCGCAGGCCTACGCGGCCGGATGCGTCCGGCGGTATGGAGTCGATTGCAGCCATCGCTGCCGTTAGGTTAGCCTAACTAAGAAGTGAGTTCCTCCGAGCTAAGTCGTTTGAACATCATGTTCGTTTTCGTGATGAAGGGGAACGCTCCAAGCGGGGCGCAGCAGGCGAGCAGATGCCGACGGTTACCCTGCTCCTCCGCGTCGCCTTGGCTGCGCTTCTCATCCTCGCGGGCGCGCTGAAGATCGGTCATGCGGCCGATCTCGCCTCCGCGATCGCCGGCTTTCGCCTCTTGCCCGGAGCCGTGGTGGCTCCGCTGGCGCTGGCGCTGCCGTACGCCGAGATCTTCGCCGGGGGGTATCTGCTTCTCGGGCTGTTCACACGAACGGTCGCTATCGTGGTCGCCATGCAGTTCGCGCTCTACGCCGGAGCGATCGCATCGGCGGTGCTACGCAACATTCCGGCCGACTGCGGGTGTTTTGGCCCGCACGACGTCGCGACGGCGGATTGGCCGCACGTCGCTTTCGATCTCGCTCTCGCGGCGGTTGCCGTGCTTATCGCCTACGGCGCGCCCGGCGCGCTCGCTCTCGATCGGAGACTCCATCCATGAACAAGCGCACGCTGGGCGTCGCGTCGATCGTCATTGTCGCGCTCTTGATCGTGGGTGCGATCGTCTGGGTACGCGTGCATCCTTCGCAGCCGTTGCAGAACGCTTCGCAAGCGCCCACGATCGGCAAAGCGGTGCTCGGCGCGACGGCGCCCGAATTTCAGGCCGCCACCACCGGCGGCCCGTTCGATCTCGCAACCGCGAACAAGCCGGTCTTCCTCGAGGTCTTCGCGACCTGGTGCCCGCACTGCCAGCGCGAAACCGCGGTGCTCAACAAACTCTACGCTGCATACAAGAATCGGGTCGCGTTCGTTGCCGTTTCCGGCAGCAATACGGGTATGGATGGTGCGACGCCGGCTTCCGAAGAAGACGTCCTGAATTTTCGAACCGCGTTCAAAGTGCAGTATCCGCTGGCCTACGACGGCACCCTCACCGTCGCAAATCTCTATTTACAGGGCGGTTTTCCGACGATCGTCGTGATCGACCGCCACAAGAAAATCACGTACCTTACATCGGGCGAGACGCCGTACGGCGAACTCGCCTCACAACTCAATAAGGTGCTGCCTTAGCGGCTTAGTCGTTCGGCGGAAACACGTAATACGGCGGCGGCACCGTCGGCGTGCCGATTTCCAGAACGATCTGCTGGTGCGCGAGCAGCGGGATCAACCGCAGGTCGCCATCGTACTTCACGCCGTCGACGTACGCGACGACGGGCCCCTTGATCCCGCCGACGTCGCCGCGGGTGAGCGGCAGGCCCCAAATATCGAAGAACATGCCCAGATCGAACGCTCCGCCGTCCGGAGCGGCGATGCGCGGCGCTTCGACGTGAATGATGCCGCTCGCGTCGTGGGTATGGAGCCAATAGAGACAACCGCTGGGGAGTACCGGCGCCAGGCCGACGCCGCGCGGAATTTGCACTTGCTTACCGCGATCGAAAACGGCGAGGTGGGCGTGGACGTGGAGCGTTACGTACTCCTGGGTCGCACAGGCGATGCCGTCGACCGGCTGGCCCAAGCCACCCCGCGCCGTCACCGGTAATTTGCTGCGCCCGACGAGCTTGAAATAGGGCGCGCCGAGGGTCTCCCCATCGGCGAGCTGGATCGGCTTGCCGGCCAGCGCGCTGCTCGGCAGCGGCGACGGCGTAGCATAGGCTTGCGCGATCTCGCGCGTCTGTTGCCAGCGCAATAGCGCAAACCCGGCGACCACCAGCACCATCACGACGCCGAAGGCGATGTAGACGGCGCGCATCGGGTCGCGACGCGGCGGAGGGGCGGACGAACTGCCACGGCCGTGGCGACGGCTGGCACGCGAAGACTGTGGCATCGAACCTCTTTATTATAGAGAAGCGGAGAGCGGAGATGGTTGTGCATCGGCCGGGTCGAGGTGCCGGCCGGGGAGTAAATAGCTGCGCACGTAGTCATCGACGGCGCGGTCGAGCGGCGTCTGATCCCCGTGGTACCCGGCCGCGCGGAGGCGGTCGATGGTGGCGCAGGTCGAGTACTGATACTTGCCGCGAAGATGTTCGGGCATCTCCACGAACTCGATGCGCTCCGGCACGCCCAGCGCACCGAAAATCGGGCGGACGAGATCGAGCCAGGTACGCGCTTGGCCGGAACCGACGTTCACGAGCCCCGTCAGCGAGGACTCCGCGACGAAGACCGTCATGTCGACCGCGTCCTTAACGTAGATAAAATCGCGTTCTTGGGCGCCGTCGCCGAATTCGGGGCGATAGCTCTTGAAGAGCTTGACGGTGCCGCTCGCGGTGATCTGCTCGTAGGCCTTGTGCACGATGCTGCGCATCTCGCCCTTGTGGTCTTCGTTCGGCCCGAACACGTTGAAGAATTTTAGGCCGACGATGCTCTGCGCGAGCCCCGTGCGCTCGGCGTACAGATCGAACAGGTGCTTCGAATACGCATACATGTTGAGCGGGCGCAGGGTTCGCAAGCAGGCTTCGTCGGAGAGCCCGCGCTCGAGGCCCCCGTAGGTAGCGGCGGACGATGCGTAGACGAAGCGCGCGTCGGTATCGACGGCCCAGTGCGCGAGTTGCTTGGTGTACTCGTAGTTATTGCGCATCAGGTAGTCGGCGTCGGTCTCGGTGGTCGCCGAGCAGGCTCCCAAATGGAACACGGTCCCGACCGGGCCGATCGCCTCGGGACGGTGGGAGACCAGTTCGGCGAAATCGTCGGCGTCCAGGTAGTCGCGAAAGCGAAGCGGCACCAGGTGCCGCCATTTTTCGGACCGGTCCAGCCGGTCGACCACGAGAATGTCGTCGATCCCGCGGCGGTTGAGCAGCCAGATGAGGGCAGAGCCGATAAGGCCGGCGCCGCCGGTGACCACGATGGGCCCCTTTGAGAGATCGTGCATAAGAGCGAACCCTCTATTCCCGCAGGTAAAACCTGGAGTCCTTCGGACCGGGCCCCCGGCAACCGTCCCCGGGCGCCGGGGGTTACTTTTTACACCGGGGGGAGGGGTGGCCCCAGGGACGGCGTCGTAAAGACGTGGCCCCTCCCCCTAGATGCCCCCTCTTCCCGTGGGAAATATCCCCGGAAAGTACTGCGATAGCCGAAGATTATGCACACGCGAATGCCCGTAGAGAACGCCGATACCGTAAGCCTGGTCTGCGCACTGCTCGTGCGTTTTCCGGAGCTTGCTTCGATTCGTTCGTTGCCGGCCGAGCGGACCGTGCGCCTCACCTTCGCCTTGCGCCAGCGCACCGACAAGGCAGCGCAGCGGGCGATCGCGGAGTCGATCGAGGACCACATCTCCGGGCTGCTGCTGCTGGGGAAAGACGAACCGGCCATGCTGCGGGTGGAGTCGGAGAGCGACCGGAGCACGACGTTCGTTCACGTTACCCGGGATTCCGAGAGCTTCAGCAAGGACGAGTTGGAGATGCTCGTCGCGCTGCTGCGGGACCGCTTCGGCGACGCGCTCGTGCGCAATCCGCTGCCGGACGACCATTTCGACGCCGATCCTGCGGCCCAGGACGAAGCGGCACTCTACGCGATCGAGGCGCTGCGCGATCCCACGCAGTCCAAAAGCCTCGTCGGCTTTCACGAAGAAAAGCACGTCCTCGTGTATTTCTTAAAGACTTCCAAAAAGAGCAAGGCCCCGGCTCGCCGCTAGCACGACAAGGATCTCTCTGACCCATGGCACTCGGTAGTCTCAACCTGCTGCTGATCGGTGATGTCGTCGGCTCTCCCGGGCGGGATACGCTCAAACGGTGCGTGCCGGTTCTCCGCGAACAGCATCATATCCACGCTTGCCTCGCCAACGGCGAGAACGCTGCCGGCGGCTTCGGACTCACGGCGCAGACCGCTGACGAAATGTTCGAGACCGGCGTCGATTTCATCACCAGCGGCAACCACATTTGGGATAAGCGCGACTTCAAGAGTTATTTGGAGTCTACCGATCGCGTCGTTCGTCCGGCCAATTATCCGCCCTCGGCTCCCGGGCGCGGGTATGGAACCTTTACGGTTGAGGGCGTGACCGTCGGCGTCCTCAACGTGATGGGCCGAACGTTCATGCCCCCGGTTGACGACCCGTTCCGCTGCGCCGACGCTGCGGTGGAAGATCTCCGCTATCTCGCGTCGGTGATCGTGGTGGACATCCACGCCGAAGCGACGTCCGAGAAGGTCGCGATGGCGCGCTTTCTCGACGGCCGCGTCGGAGCGATCTACGGAACGCACACCCACGTCCAGACCGCGGACGAGCAGATTCTGCCCGGCGGCACCGCCTACATTACCGATGTCGGCATGACCGGGCCGACCGACGGCGTGATCGGGATGGAAGCCGGTGCGGTACTCGACCGCTTCATCACCGGCATGTCCGAGCGCTTCAACGTTCAAAAGACCGGCCCGAAGCAATTCTGCGCCGCCGTCGTGAGCCTGGACCCCAGCACCGGAAAGGCAACCGAAATTAAACGCATCTTCATGCGGGGAATCGCGTGAAGGTCGATTTCCATTCACATACCTGCCGCAGCGACGGGACGCTGACGCCGCAAGAGCTGGCGACCTTCATGGGCGAGCGCGGGGTTGAAATCTTCTCGATTTCCGACCACGACACGCTGGCTGCTTACGGAGAGTTCGAGCCGCCGCATGGAGCGCGCGTCGTGACCGGTATCGAAATCAATACGACGTATCGTAATAACGAGGTCCACGTTCTGGGTTACGATTTGCCGTTGGGCGGCGCGCCGCAACTGGAAGCGATGATCGAGCACAATCGCGGCGAGCGCTTGCGCCGGGTCGATCGCATGGTCGAGCAATTGCGCCGTGCCGGCTACGGCATTACGAGCGCCCAGGTGCTGCGGGCCGCGGGGGACGCCAACGCTATCGGGCGTCCTCACGTCGCGCGCGCACTGGTTGAATCGCAGTCCGCACCCGATATCGAATGGGTCTTCCGCCATTTACTGCGGGCCGGAAAACCGGGTTACGTGCCCTCCCTGCACGTGACGCCGAAGGAGGCCATCGAAGCGATTCACGCCAGCGGCGGCATCGCGGTCCTGGCGCATCCCGGCCGTTTGAAAGACCGCGTGCTGATCGACGAATTGGCGAGCTATGGGCTCGACGGCCTCGAGGTTTTTTACCCGCTCCACGATGCCGATGAAATCGCGATCTTTCGGCGCAAGGCCGCCGAATACGGGCTGCTGATGAGCGCGGGCGCCGATTTTCACGATATCCGCTACCACACCGGGGGCGTCGGTATGGACGTGGAGCAGGCGGATATCGCGCCGTTTCTCGATCGGGTCCTGGGCTAGCGTTCCAGCTGGTTCGCAACCGCCGTGCGCACGGCTTGCACGAGCGCGGCGGAGCGCCGCTCGTAACGCGCGAGCTCGTTTGCCTGCGACGCGATCGTCGCGGCATCGCGCATGAAGCGGTGGTTGATGCGCACGTTGTAGGCGCACGCCGCCAGCGCGGCCGCCGCGAATTCGGCGGCGCAGCCGAGATCGCTCGCCAGGTTGCGGTTCGGGATATCCAGCGAACGGTGGGCGAGCGCCAGCACGTCAAGGGCTAGCCTGGCCGCATGGAGGGGCTCGGCGGCCGCGTGGGTGAGCGCGCGTTCCAAGGCGGATTGCCTGGCCGCCGCCTCGGCTTCGCTGCCCTTGGGGAGCGCCTGGGCCGCCACCACCGCACCGAAGGCTGCCTCGTCCGTGACGCGCGCCGTCTCGAGCCGAGCGCGCAGCGCGTCGGCCTTAGCGGCCAGTTCGCGTGCGAGCGGGTGCTGGGCTGCGCGTTTGGGGTTTTCGAGATTGATGCGGGCCACCATCGCCACGAGGGCAGCGCCGCTGGCTCCGACGATGGTCGCAGCACTTCCGCCTCCGGGGGTCGGCGTTTGGGACGCGAGGCGTGTTAAGTAGTCGGTAAGGCTATCCACGCCGGAGCACTTCGGCGGGGCTGGCGATACTTCTGCAGAAGCAATGATAGTTTGTAGTTCCCCCTAATCTTTGAGGAGTCACGTCGTGCCTGTCACGGAAAAGCTTGCTGGTGATGTTAAAGACCGCAGCCTGGCAGAGGCCGGTCGAGCGCGTATCGCGTGGGCCGGAGCCTATATGCCGGTGCTTGCGCAAATTCGCGATCGGTTCGAGATCGAGAAGCCACTCAAAGGCGTGCGCATCGGCGCCTGCCTGCATGTAACCACGGAGACCGCGAACTTGATGCTCGCGCTCCAGGCCGGTGGTGCGGAAATCGCGCTGTGCGCGAGCAATCCGCTCTCGACGCAGGACGACGTTGCCGCGGCCCTGTGCGAATACGGCATCCCGACGTACGCGATCAAGGGCGAAGATAACGCCACCTACTACGCGCACATCGAAGCAGTGGTCGCGTCCAAACCGCAGATGTCGATGGACGACGGCTGCGATTTGGTGACGACGATTTACACCAAGCACAACCATCTGCTCAAAGACATGATCGGCGGATGCGAGGAGACCACGACCGGCGTCATTCGCCTCAAGGCGATGGAGAAGGACGGCGTGTTGCCCTACCCGGTTATCGCCGTGAACAACGCGCTGACCAAGCATATGTTCGATAACCGCTACGGCACCGGGCAATCGACGCTCGACGGCATCATTCGCGCAACCAACGTATTGCTCGCGGGACGCACCGTCGTGGTCGTCGGCTACGGCTGGTGCGGACGCGGCGTAGCCTCGCGCGCTTCCGGCATGGGCGCGCACGTCGTCGTTACCGAGATCGATCCGCGCAAGGCGATCGAAGCGGTGATGGACGGCTACCGCGTGATGCCGATGAGCGATGCTGCGAAGATCGGCGACGTATTCGTCACCGTCACCGGCAACTATCACGTGATCCGCGAAGAGCATTTCAAGGTGATGAAGGACGGCGCGATCGTCTGCAACTCCGGGCACTTCAACGACGAACTCGATCTCGAAGGCATCGAGCGCATCAGCAAGGGCAAATTCGCGCCGCGCGCGTTCGTCGAGCAGTTCGAAATGCACGATGGCCGCAAGATCTGCATTCTCGCCAACGGTCGCCTGGTCAACCTGGCTGCCGGTGAAGGGCACCCCGCGTCCGTGATGGACATGTCGTTTGCCAATCAGGGTATGGCGGCGGCGTATCTCGCGAAGAACCATTCGACGCTCGAGAAGAAGGTCTACGACGTGCCGCTCGAGATCGACGAAGAAGTTGCAACGCTGAAGCTCTCGTCGATGGGCATTGAAATCGACACGCTAACCCCGGCGCAGGTGAAGTACATGGCGTCGTGGTCGGAGGGAACATAACGTGGGCGACTATCGCCGGCTCTTTACATCCGAATCGGTAACCGAAGGGCATCCGGACAAAGTTGCGGATGCCATCTCGGATGCCGTACTCGACGCATTACTGCGCGACGACCCGATGTCGCGCGTAGCGGTCGAGACGTTCGCGATCACCGGCCAGATTCACATCGCCGGCGAAGTGACGACCAAGACGTACATCGACATCCCGCGCATCGTGCGCGAGACCATTCGCGAGATCGGCTACACCAAATCCGCCGTCGGCTTCGACGCGGAAACGTGCGGCGTAAGCGTCTCGATCGACGAACAGTCGCCCGACATAGCGATGGGCGTCGATAAATCGATGGAGGCCAAAGGCGGCAAGGACGACGAGTTCGAGCAGACCGGCGCCGGCGATCAAGGCATGATGTTCGGTTATGCGTGTCGCGAGACGCCCGAACTGATGCCGCTCCCGATCGTGCTGGCGCACAACCTCACGCGCCAGCTCTCGGCCGTCCGGAAGAACGGCGACATCCCGTACCTACGCCCGGACGGCAAGTCGCAGGTGACGGTGGAGTACGACGGCGATCGCCCGGTGCGAGTCGACGCGGTCGTCATCTCGACCCAGCACGATCCCGACATCCCGCTCGAGATGATCCGTAACGAGGTCACCGAGAAGGTGATCAATCACGTGATTCCGGCGGCGCTGCGCGACGAGCGCACGCGCGTGTACGTCAATCCGACCGGCCGGTTCGTGATCGGCGGCCCGAAGGGCGACGCCGGTTTGACGGGGCGAAAGATCATCGCCGATACCTACGGCGGCATGGCGCGCCACGGCGGCGGGGCCTTCTCGGGCAAGGATCCGACCAAGGTCGATCGTTCGGCCGCGTATGCCGCGCGCTGGGTCGCCAAGAACGTGGTCGCCGCCGGGCTGGCGGAGCGTTGCGAGGTGCAGGTTGCCTATGCGATCGGAGTCGCGCGGCCGATGAGCGTGCTGGTCGAGACCTTCGGGACGGCCAAGATCGATGAAGAGACGATCGCCAAGGCGGTCGGCGAGGTGTTCGACTTGCGTCCGGCCGCGATCATCCATCACCTGAACTTGCGCCGCCCGATCTACAAGCAGACGGCGGCGTACGGCCACTTCGGGCGCCCCGATCTCGACTTGCCGTGGGAGCGGCTCGACAAGGTCGACGCGCTGCGCGCGGCGACCGGCTTTAACGGCGAGGCGCTGCGCGTCCCGAGCTTCGCCAAGTGAGCTTGCGGACGGTGCGCGCAGTGGCGGCGGTCGCTGCCGCGATGCTGGCGGTGCTGGGCGGCATGCACGCGCCGGCGGCGCGCGCGACGACCACGTTTAGCGCCGGCAGCGTGACGCTGAAGGCCGGGACCAAAATCCTGTGCGTGCTGGCGCGAGCGGTCGATTCGGCCAGCCTGAAGGTGGGAACGGATTTTCAACTCCGCGTCGACGATCCGGCGCATCCGGAACTCGCCGGTGCGGCGATCCACGGACACGTGACCGCGGTCAGCCAGCCGGCCGGCCTCAACCGCGCGCGGATCGGGTTCACGCTCGACTACATCCGGTTCAAGGATGGTCAGCGCCAGCCGATTCGCGCCGAAGTGCTCAACCGAGCGGTCGTCAATACCAATAGCGCGTATGCGGCCGCCGAG
>DAHUXY010000095.1 GCA_027315505.1 Vulcanimicrobiota bacterium
TCGGCATCGTGCGCCTGTGCGATCGTGCTCGCCAGCTGGAGGGCGAAGCGCAAAACGTGCGACCGCTGCGGCCGGCGATCGGTCATCCACTGTTGCACGGCGCGGGTCTCCGCGACGCCGGCGATGTGGGCGACCGTCGAAAGCCCGACCAGGCCGACCAGCTCGCGGACCGCTCGCCCGATCGGCAGCCCGATCGCGTGGCTGTGCGCTTGGTACTCGAATTGGGCCGATCGGAATGCCCCTTGTTCGTCGATCATGCCATACGATATACCACCGAAAACCCCGGGATAAACGCCACCCTAGAGTGGCGGATTCAGCGCCTCACGGAGCGCGAAGATTCGGCGGGGACGCGTGGAGCATCTTGGGAGCGCAACGTATCGTACACGAATCGGACATATCGGCGCCCTAGCATGCGGTCATGGATGGCATTGCATGGGCCCAGAGCGCGATGGTGGCGGCGCGGACGCGGCTGGACATCGCTACCGGTAATCTCGCCAACGTTTCAACGAACGGCTTTGCCCGTCTCGTAGCGCGCGGTTCGCTGACGGCGCGCGGGGTCGTGATTCGCTCCCGCGCGCAACTCGGGCACGGCGGGTTACGCCCGACCGGGCGCGCGTACGATCTCGCGATCGTCGGCGATGGAAGCTTTCGCGTTCGCGATGGCTCGGGGCGAATCGTGCGCACGCGCAACGGCGCGTTCGAGCGCGACGTACGCGGCCATCTCCACGACGATGCCGGGCGCGTGTTGCTCGGAGCGCACGGAGCACTGCACGTCCCGGATGGCGCGAGCTTCGATGCGGGCGGGCGGCTGATGCTGCACGGAGCGCCTATCGGGCGCATTCCGCTTCCACGCGGGAGCAGCGTTCGCGCGGGCTTTATCGAGACGGCGAACGTGAACGCGATCGGCGAGATGGTCGACGTGTTGGCGGCCGAGCGGTCGTACGAAAGCGCCGAAAAAGTGATGAGCGCGATCGACGGCACGCGGCAGAAGGCCGCGAACGACGTAGCGAGGCTCAAGTAATGGATCGCGCGCTCTACGCCGCCGCGACCGGAATGGCCGCCCAACAACGCAACCTCGACGTCGTCTCCGATAACCTCGCAAACGCCGACGTTGCCGGATTCAAAGGCTCGGTCGCGACGTTCGAAGTCTTGGCCGCGCCCGGCGAGCGCGGCGTGGGAACCGCCGTTACGGGCCAGCACGCCATCTTCACGCAGGGCAAACTCATGAAGAGTCCCGGCGCATTCGATCTCGCCATCGACGGGCCGGGATTCTTCACCGTCGCCGACGGCAAAGGGCGTAAGGGATATACGCGCGACGGCGCGTTCTCGCGCGCGCCGGATGGTTCGCTGCGCAACGCGCAGGGCTGGCGGCTCGACGGCATACGCATTCCCGAGGATGCACTGAGCGCGCGGGTAGAGAGCGACGGGCGCCTGATCGTCACCACGGCCGGCGGCAAAGAAACCATGGGTCGCGTTCGCCTTGCGGAGTTTGCCGCGCCCGAGGCGCTGCAGAGCGTAGGCGGCACGCTCTTCGCCGCTACGAGCGCGTCGGGCCGCGCGCGGACGCTCGAGGCGGGCGGTCCCGACGCTCCGCAGATCCGGTTCGGCATGCTCGAGCAATCCAACGTCTCGATCGTGGAATCGATGATGGAGATCATGGCCGCGCAACGGGCATACGAAGCGAACGCGAAAGGCGTCCAGGCGGCCGACGAAATGCTGCGAATCGCCAACAACTTGCAACGTGGATAACGCGGCGGCCGGCGCGGTGGGACGCGCGTACGAAGCGATGTTGTTCGCGCAGATGCTCGCGCCGATGACGGAGTCGTGGGGCGAATTCGGTTCGCTCGGTACGCAAGCGCTCGCGGATGCGCTTGCGGCGCGCGATACCGGCGGTTTTGGCGCGGCGCTCGCTCGCGCGTTGGAAGCGGGCCATGATTGAAAGCGCGCGCGAAGCCCAGATCCGGCGGCTCTTGCCGCTCGTACGCGCGATCGCGCGACGCGTTCAACGCGTCGTTCCCACGATGGATTTGGACGATTTGATCGGCGACGGCAGCATCGGGCTGGTGCGGGCGGTCGATGCCTTCGACCCCAATCGCGGAGCCTCGCTGGAACACTTTGCCAAGCATTTGATCGCCGGGACGATGCTCAACGGCATTCGGCGCATGGACCCCGTCCCCGAACGCGTACGCCGCGCCGTGCGCGACGGAGAGAACGCGCGGTATCGTCAGGCGGTGGAGGCCGGCGCGATGCCGGCCAGCGACGCATTCGAACGCACGCGCCCCGCGCTCCGCCGGGCGGCCGTGGTAGCGTATCGCGCGCTGCCGCTCTCGCTCGATTGCGCGTTGCCCGACCGCGAACGGCTCGCATGCGACTGGAGCCGCGACCCGGCCAACATCGTCGCCGAACGTACGAGCGCGCACGAATTGCGCGTCCATCTGCGCGGCCTCCCGCCGCGCCACCAGACGCTCCTCGCGCTGCATTATTTTGCGGAGGAACCCCTGGCAAAGATCGGTTCGCGCATGGGTATCTCCGCGCAGCGCGCCTCCCAACTGCACGTTGCGGCGATCGCGCGCCTTCGCAAGCGGTATCATGCTCCGTCGCGTTGATCTGGATGAGCGTCCACCGTCGCTCGCGGCAGCGCTGGGCCTAGCGCAGAGCGAACCGGTCGTCGCCGCCCCGAGCGAAGCCGATCACGATACCGCGCTGCTGCCGCACGATCATCCGCCGTGGGTGAAGGACGCGTTGAGCGTCTCGCAGCGCGCGCGCTCGCTCTTTGCGACCCTGCGTCCGGCCGTCATACGGGTGCTGACGTTCTGGGATCACCGCATTCGCTCGGCCACGATCGCCGGCCACCGCATCGGCATCGACCCCAGCGGCAGCTACCGCACCTGGTGATGCCTTACTTGCATAACCGATACACGTTACGCCTTACTTGAGAAGTGTAAATTCGTCCAACCGCCGGGCAGCCGGTTTGTCGAACGTCAGCGTCGTTGACGCTCCCGCCCGGAGATTGGTTATCGCGATAATCGCGTCGGCGAAATCGGCGCCATTGCGGTAGCGAGCGAGAGCCGCGCGTACGCTCGAAGCGTCTTCCACCGCGAAAACGGCCGTTGCGAGAATCCCGTCGAGAGCCTGAGCGACGCGTTCCCTCGGATAGGCATAAAACGATTCGAGTACCCACACGAACTCCGCAAGCACAACGCGGTTAACCAAGGCAGGGTCGTCAGACGTGCAATGTTCCCGAAGATAGGATTGCGCTAAGGCGAACTGCGCCGCGTCATCTTTCACGAGGAGACGAACGAGGACGTTTGTATCGAGCGCTATCACCGCAGCGCCGCACCGCGCCGCCGGATCGTTGCGTTCATATCTTCAATGGTTGCAGCCTTCGGTGGAGGAGGCAAAATCGCACAGAGTTCATCGAGGGTCATCGTTGCCGGAGAGAGGTAGACGCGCCCGCTCTCGACCGTATACTCAATGCGATCTCCGGGCTGCAAGTGCAGTTGCTCCCGAATCTCCTTGGGTAGTGTTGTTTGGCCTTTACTTGTAAGCGTCGACGAGGGCATAACCATGAACTCCTTACTCAATGTAAGGATACAGCATATAAAGTAAGCCGTCAACAACGAACTACGGATACCCGCTTCATCTTACAGCTTGCGCATGACCGCGCCTAGGAGCGAGGCGAGCTTCGGGGTGGCGGCGTTTCCGACGGCGGTGATGTCGGCGTGGGCGGTGGACGGCGCGCCGGCGACGTTGGTGATGAGGCTCACCCCCAGCACTTCCATGCCCAGTGCTCGCGCCGCGATCGTTTCGAGTACGGTGGACATGCCGACCGCATCGGCGCCGATGGTCCGCAGGTAGCGGGTCTCGGCGGGAGTCTCGTAATTCGGCCCGAGGAGCCCCGCATAGACGCCCGCGCGCAGCTCGGGCATGTCGCTCCCGGCGTGCGCCGCGATCGTACGCAATCGCTGCGCGTACGCATCGTGCATGTCGATAAACGGGTTGTCCGTAGGAACGCTCACGAGCGGGTTGCGCCCGGTTAAGTTGATGTGGTCTTCAATCAACATCAAGTCCCCCGGTAGGAATGCCGGATTCAACGACCCGGCGGCGTTCGTCAGAACGACGGTGCGCGCACCCGCCGCATTGGCCAGACGCATATTCACCGTCACCTGCTGCGGCGAGAATCCTTGATACAGATGCACGCGCCCGGCAAAGACGAGCATGCGTTTTCCGTGCCACGTGCCGATTAAGGCTTCGCCCGCGTGCCCGGCTAACGACGCGACCGGAAACCCCATAAGGTGATCGTAGGGGATCGACGCCACGGGGAACGCATCGCGCAGGGCCGACGAGAGGCCGCTCCCCAGGACGATCGCGACGTCGATCGGTCCACCGGCGGCGGTTTCGATCGCACTCGCGTCGTGCGCGAGAAGGCGGTCGTTCGGCGAACGGCGGTCGATCATTGGGGAAGGCTCCTTGTCGTCTCGGTTGCGGTGAAGAGATTATGTCCGGTCATTTCCGCGGGAACGGGTAAGCCCATCAACGCCAGCAGCGTCGGCGCTACGTCGCCGAGTTTGCCGCCGCTCGCGAGGGTCCCGTGCAGGTTCGAGCCGATCAGGATAAACGGCACCGGATTGGTGGTGTGAGCGGTGAGGGCGTTGCCGGCTTTATCGAGTTTTTCCTCGGCGTTGCCGTGATCTGCCGTGATCGCGAGCAGGCCGCCCGCTTTGAGCACGGCATCGCTCAAGCGGTGCAGGCACGCATCGAGAATTTGCACGCTCTCGATCGTCGGTTCCCATTTGCCGGTGTGCCCGACCATATCGGCGTTCGCGTAATTCATCACGATCGCGTCGTACGCGTTCTCCGCCAGCTTTTCGACGGCGAAATCGGTGATTTCGGTCGCGCGCATCGCGGGCGCCAAATCGTAGGTGGCGACGGTGCGATCCGAGGCGATGAGTTCGCGGTCCTCGCGCGGAAACTGCTCTTCGCGGCCACCGTTGAAGAAGTACGTAACGTGCGCGTATTTCTCGGTCTCCGCAAGACGGAGTTGGCGCAACCCGTTGCGGGAGATGACTTCGCCGAACGTTTCGTAGGTCGGGCGCGGGCCGAACAGCACCGGATTGGGATAGGTCTCGTCGTACTTCGTCATGGTGGCGAAGATGAGATCGTGATACGATTTGGTGACGAATGGGACGTCGCCGTCGTTGAAGGCGGTCGTCATCTGCCGCGCCCTGTCGGGGCGAAAATTGAAGAACATGCACGCATCGCCGTCTTCGATCTGTCGCGACGGCCCGATGATGGTCGGCAGCACGAACTCGTCATCTTCGCCGCGCGCGTACGCGGCATGCAGCGCGGTAATCGCATCGATGCCGTGATGCCCCGCTTTGCCGAACGCGAGCATGTCGTAGGCGAGCTGCGTGCGCTCCCAGCGCTTATCCCGGTCCATCGCATAATATCGTCCGCTCACGGTGGCGATGGAGCCGGGGCGGCCGATCGTGGCCAGACGCTCTTCGAGTTGCTCGATGTAGCGCTCGGCCGATCGCGGCGGGGTGTCGCGGCCGTCAAGAAACGCGTGAATCGCGAGCGGTACGTCCGCGCCGGCGGCGGCGTCGACGAGCGCGAAGAGGTGCTCGATCGAACTGTGGACTTGCCCGTCGGAGAGCAGGCCCAGCAAATGCAGCGTTCCTCCGGTGCCCTTTACGTGTTCGATCGTGCGGAGCAGGGTGGCGTTCTTGGCAAACGCGCCGGAGGCGATGTCTTCGTCGATCACCACCACGCCCTGCGGCACCACGCGCCCGCTGCCGAGATTGATATGTCCGACCTCGCTGTTGCCCATGATGCCTTTGGGCAACCCCACCGCTTCACCCGACGCCTCGAGCGTCGTCCAGGGATAGGTTTCAAAAAAGGCTCGCCAATGCGGCAGATCGGCAGCGGCGATCGCGTTGCCGTACGCGTCGCTATTGCATCCCCAGCCATCGAGGATTGCCAGAACCATGGGGCGATTGTGCATGGGGAGTCCGTTTCGTTAGACGAGCGACGCGTTCTGGATAAGATCGGCAAAGGCATACGGATCGAGCGAAGCTCCACCGATAAGCCCCCCGTTGATGTTGGGGCGTTCCATGTATGCGGCGGCGTTGCCGGGCTTCATGCTTCCACCGTACAAGAGCGACGCCTCGGCTAAACCCGGAATCGCCGTGCGAATGGAGCCCATCACGCGATCGGCCTGCGCCGCATCGCAGTTGAGGCCGGTACCGATCGCCCAGATCGGCTCGTACGCAATCACCACACGCTGCAGATCGTCCGGCGGAATATCGTGCAACGCCGCGCGTACCTGCGCGACCACCAGCGCGTCGGTGCCGCCGGCTTCGCGCACTTCGAGCGATTCGCCGACCGCCACGATCGGCGTGATGCCGTGCGCGAGCGCGGCCTGCGTTTTGAGATTGACGGTTCGGTCGGTCTCGCCGCAATACATCCGGCGTTCGGAGTGGCCGACGATCGCGTAGCGCACGCCGAGTTCCGCGAGCATCGGCGCGCTAATCTCACCGGTATACGCGCCGCTAGGCTCCCAATGCATCGTCTGCGCCGCGAGCGCTACGCGCGTCTGCCCCGCTAGGGCTTCGCGCGCGGCCGAGAGCGCGGTGAACGGCGGAGCGATCGCGATCGCGATATCGGCCGGAAGGTGCGGCACGCGCTCCAAAAACGCCGCGAGAAACGCGCGCGTCTCCGCGATCGTCTTGTGCATCTTCCAGTTGCCGGCGATGAGCGTCGTCGGCATAGGCTAGGCGTGGACCGGCGGCTGCTGCAGCGCAGCGACGCCCGGCAACACGGCACCCTCCAAAAACTCCAGCGTCGCTCCGCCGCCGGTTGAAACGTGCGTCATGCCGCCGGCAAAGCCGAGCATGTGCGCCGCCGCCGCCGCGTCGCCGCCGCCGACCACGCTCGTGGCGCCGTGGCGAGTGCTCGCCGCGATGGCTTCTCCGACCACTTGCGTTCCGCGCCGATACGGCGCTTTTTCGTAGACGCCCATCGGTCCGTTGAACACGATCGTCTTGGCTGCGGCGATGACCGCGGCATACGCCTGCGCGGTTTTGGGACCGATATCGAGGATCATGTTCGCACTCACCGCGTCGATCGCCACGATGTGCGCGTGCGCATCCGCGTCGAACGCATCGGAGACCACCGCATCGACGGGTACGTGCAGTGCGACGCCCTTGGCGCGAGCCGCGGCCAGAATCTGCTTGGCGGGTGCGAGATCGTCATCTTTGAGCGAGGATCCCACGTCGATACCTTGTGCTGCGAGAAACGTGTTCGCCATGCCCCCGCCGATGCAGAAGGCATCGACGCGGTCGAGAAGATGCATGAAGACGCCGACTTTGTCGCGTACTTTCGATCCTCCGATCACGCAGACGAAAGGATGCGGCGGGTGATCGATGAGTGCGGCCAGCGCGCGCAGCTCGGCCTCCATCAGGAGCCCGGCCGCATTTGGCAACCGGTGGGCCAGGCCTTCGGTCGATGCGTGCGCGCGGTGCGCGGTTCCGAACGCGTCGTTCACATAGAGATCGCCGAGCGATGCGAGCTCGCTTACGAAGGCGGGATCGTTCTGCTCTTCGCCGGCGTGAAAACGCACGTTTTCGAGCACGAGGATATCGCCGTCGCGCAAGGCATTCGCGGCGGACTGCGCCGCGGTGCCGATGCAATCCGGCGCGAACGCCACCGCGAAGCCCAGGCGTTCGGCCAGCGCGGCCGCCACGGGGCGTAAGGAATACTTGGGGTCGGCCTTGCCGTCGGGGCGTCCGAGGTGCGACATGACGATGATGCGCGCGCCGCGTTCGCGCAACGCGCGCAGCGTGGGGAGCGCCGCGTCGATGCGCGTGTAATCGGCCACGGCGCCGTCGTTCATCGGGACGTTGAGGTCTTCGCGAACCAGGACGCGCTTGCCGCGAACGTCCAGATCGCCGATCGTGCGGAAATTCAAGGCGCGGGGCTAGGCGTTCGCCGGAATTTTTTCGAGGATCATCGAGGTGAGGTCCGCGAGGCGGCACGAGTATCCGCATTCGTTATCGTACCAAGCGGCGATTTGAATCAAATCGCCGTTCGCGTTGGAGAGCTTGCTATCGATGATCGAGCTGAAGGGCGAGCGCTTGAAATCGCTCGAGACCAGTTCCTCGTCGCAGTACTGCACGTAGGCCTTTAAATCGGTTTGGGCGCTGCGCTGCAGGATCGCGTTCAATTCCGCCTTGGTCGTATCGCGCTTGACTTGCGCGACGAGATAGATCATCGAGACGGTCGGCGTCGGTACGCGCAACGCGAACCCGTCGAACGTTCCCTCGATCTCGGGAATCGTCAGGTAGAGCGCTTTCGCGGCACCGGTCGAGGTCGGAATGATGTTGGTCGCGGCATTGCGGGCGCGTCGCAGATCTTTGTGCGGGGCGTCGAGGATATTTTGATCGTTGGTGTACGAATGGATCGTCGTCATAAAGCCCTTGACCCAGCCCAGATGTTCGACGATCGGCCGGACGGCCGTCGCCAAGCAGTTGGTGGTGCACGACGCATTCGAAATGACGTTGTGTACGTCCGGGTCGTATTGCTGGTGATTGACGCCCAGCACGACCGTGATATCTTCGCCTTTGGCGGGCGCCGAGATGATGACTTTTTTAGCGCCGCCGCCGTCGATGTGCGCGCGCGCCTTGGCCGCGTCGGTAAAGAGTCCCGTCGATTCGATGACTACGTCGACGCCGAGTTGCTTCCAAGGCAGTTTGCCCGGATCGCGTTCGGCGAGCACCTTGATGCGTTGGCGATCGATCGCCAGCGTGTCGCCATCGACGCCGACGCTACCGCCGAACGTGCCGTAGTTGCTATCGTATTTGAAGAGGTGCGCGCACTCTGCGGCGCTGGTTAAATCGTTGACCGCGACGATTTCAACGCCGGGGTGGCGCTCCATCAACGCTTTGGCAAAATTTCTTCCGATGCGGCCGAAGCCGTTGATTCCGATTCGCATGCACCAGCTCTCCGTGGACGTAGCGCGGTATTACCGTGGGTTCCGGGATTTACCGGGCTTGCTCCCTTGAGCCCTTCCGGACCGCAGCTTGGCCGCTAGGCGCGTGAGGGCGGTGAGGCGGCTGGAAACCGTGGGCTTACCGATGGGCGGGCTGCAGCGATTGCCGATCTCGGCGAGGGATTCGCCCGGGTGGGCGAGGCGAAGCTCCGCGATTTCTCGCAGGGGCGGCGAGAGTTGGCCGAGGCCATAGGCGTTCGCGATATAGGCTATCGTCTGGCTCTGCTGCGCGGCGGCGGCCGCCGCTCGCTGCAGGTTCGCCGCCTCGGTGTTGACCAGCCGGTGGATGCGGTTCTTGGTCTCGCGAAGGGCTCGAATGTCCTCGAGATGGAGCAACGCTCCGAACGCGCCGATGAGCGTGAGCACGTCGGCGATCGCTTCGAAATCTTTGAAGTAGATGACGGTGCGATGCTTGCGAACCGTCTGCTTGGGCGCGCGGCCGATGCTTCGCAGCATCCAAGCCAGGCGCTCGGCCAACGCGGGCGCGGCAGCCACGAACTCCAAGTGGTAACCGTGGCTGCCCGCCGCCAGCGAACCGCACGCGAGAAAGGCGGCGCGCACTTCCATGATGCGATCGCATTTGTGCGCGGGTTTGGGCGGAATCACCCGCAATCGCTCCGGCAACGAGATGGCAAACGTGGGCAAACGCGCGAGCCGCGTTGCGGGCAGCGATTCGATGGGATGGGCTTTGCGGTCGTCGACGAGCGACCAGAAGAGGCTCGCGATGGCGTTACGGTGCGTGACGAAGGCGGTTCGTTCGGGATTGGCGCCGTAGAGGGCAAGGCCGAAGATCAACGCGTCGCGACAGTGCGCGTTGCTCGGAAGATCGCGCGCGAGCGCATCCTTCGCGTCGGCGCCCAGGCCGCTCCCCCGCTTGGATGCGGCTCGCTCCTTTACGTCCACGCGCGCTCGCTCAGCATTCGCCGCGTGGCCGCTTCCGCCGCCGCCGCAAGCAGCTCGGCGGCGTCGCGCATCGATTGCGCCGCGGAGATCTGCGGGGACGCTATGGGTACGGCATCGATTCCGCGCCGGGCGAGCGGTTCCACAACGTGCGGATCGACCGCTCCGCCAAACGCGACGACCGGCACGTTTTGCGCGCGCGCGAGTGCGGCGACGCCCGCAACCGTTTTGCCGTGAAGGGTTTGCGCGTCGATCGTGCCTTCGCCCGTCATGCAGAGCGCGGCACCTCGCAATAATTCCGGCAGGTTCCACTCCCGGGCGATCAGGGCGACGCCGGGTTCCATGTGCGCGCCGAGAAACGCGAGCAGCGCGAACCCCAAACCGCCGGCCGCCCCTGCCCCCGGTTCGTTGCGATAATCGCACCGCAGCGTACGTTCGGCCACGTCGGCGATATGCGCGAGCACCCGATCGAGCAACGCGATCTGTTCCGGAGTAGCGCCCTTCTGCCGGGCGAACGTTTGCGCCGCGCCGTCGGGCCCGCAGAGCGGATTATCGACGTCGACGACAACGTCGATGCGCACGCCGGCAAGCCGCGCATCGAGTGCGTGCAGGTCGATCGTCGCCAAGCGCTCGAACGACGCCATGCCCGCGCCGATTGCAGCGCCGTCTGCGTCGAGAAAACGCGCGCCGAGCGCGCGCAGCATGCCCGTGCCGGCATCGTTCGTCGCGCTGCCGCCGATTGCGACGATGAGGCGCCGCGCTCCGGCGTCGAGCGCGGCGCGCATCAATTCGCCGGTTCCGAACGTGTCGGCGTGCATCGGATCGTATTGGGTCGGATCGAGAAGCCCACGCCCCGATGCGCTCGCCATCTCGACGACGGCCGTGCTGCCGGCGAGTGCGTATGTCGCCTCGACCGGGGCGCCGAGCGGCCCGCGGACGCGCGCGGCCACGCGCGCCGCGCCGCGTTCCACAAAAACGTCGACCGTCCCCTCGCCGCCGTCGGCCATCGGGCATAGCAGGCATCGCGCATCCGGCATAGCCGCGAGTACCCCGCGCTGTATCGCGTGCGCCGCTTGCGTAGCGGTGAGGCTGCCTTTGAACTTATCCGGAGCGATGAGGACGGTAATACTCACCTGCGTTGCGTCACATCCACTCGATGGGGTCGTCTTTGCGCGTGTCGATAATTTCGTAGAGATCGGCGGGCTTTACCGACGGCGTCATGCGCAGCGGAACTTCGCGAACGCGCACGGTGACGAATTTGCTGGCGTAGTGGATTTCCAGCACGTCGCCGGGCTTTACGCTATATGCCGGCTTGACCGGTTTCCCGTCCTTGGTAATGCGGCCGTGCTCGAGCGCTTCGTGCGCCTCGGTCCGTCGCTTCGAAAGCCGTGCTACCTTCATGAATTTATCGAGTCGCATGCATCGCATCCGGGAGTCGTAGCGAGAAATATTGCTCGAGCGCGGCACGACCGAGAGGGGTGACGTGCAGCGCTCTGCTTGCCTGCGTGCGCACGACCCAACCGTCGTCCAGAAGCCGGTCGCGCAGCGCTGCGCCCAGCGCGCCTGCTACGTGCGAACGATGCTCGGTCCAATCGCGGCACTGGCTGGCGAAATGCCGCCGTTTGGATTGCGCGCCGGTGACGTCGAGCCCAAGAGCCGTTAAGTAGTGCTGTCCCTGACTCGTCAAGGCGTAGTCGTGCGAGCCGCCGGGCACCAGCATCCTTCGTGCGACGAGAGCGTCGGTGATGCCGACCCCCAAACGTCCGGCGAGGTGATCGTAGCATGACCGCGCGATGCGCAGTTCGCCTGCAATTGCGCTCTGCGTCAAGGCGACGATGCGCGCCGGTTTGGCGATGAGGGCGAGCGCTTCCAGAGCGCGGCCGACGTCGGCGCTGGCGAGCCGATAGAGTCGCCGGCGGCCCGACGGTTCGACCACAATGAGCCCGCCGGCGACGAGCTTCGAGAGGTGCGCGCTCGCGGACGTGGGTGAGATGGTCGCGCGTCGAGCCAACTCGCCGGCCGACAGCGTTCGACCGTCCAGCAGCGAGAGCAGCATCGCCGAGCGGCCGCGGTCTCCGATCAATGCGGCAGCGTGCGCGAGGTTGGGATCCGGCGAAGGCCGTGCGATCGTTCGTTTAGGCATAAGGTTCGTGGGAAGTATACGCTGGATCGGTGCTCGCCGCCTCGAAAGCCGCTCGGGCGTGAGCCGCTAGCGTATTGATATAGCAGATGCCCTCGGCCTCAAAGGTTGGGTTGGACCGCTCTTCCGGAAAGGCCAGCGGGAGCTCCGTGCAGGCAAGGCAGACCGCCGGTATGCGCGAGGGGTGGCGCGCGAATGCCGCCTTGGCAAGGTCGCCGATTCGCTTTGCCGCACCGCTAACGTTGCCGCGTTGGATTTCGCGGATGAGGACGGCGACCGAACGCTGTTCGTCGTCTTCGGGCGCAAAGGCGCCGATGCCGCAGCGGGCGAGCGTTTTAACGAAAACCTGCGACTTCATCGTAAGTGACGTCCCTAAAATGAGGACGTGCTCGATTCCAAGCGCCGCGCACCGATCGGCCACCGTCTCAAAGATGTTGATCGTCGGAATTGCGAGATCGCGCGTAATGGCATCGAATCGATGGTGCGGCGTGTTGCTCGCGATCACCGCAAACGCCGCACCGCTTATTTCCAGTCTTTTCAGCCCGTCGCGATGATAGGCATCGAACCGAGCCCACGAGCCCTCGTCTCCGATCGTGCCAAGCAACGAAAGCGCCTTCGCAAGGTTAAGCGATTCGATGCAGAATTCGGGCGTCGGCGAGATGCCCTCTGCGCCGGTGGAGGCGTGGAGCTCCTCGCTCCATCGGCAGATCGTCGCATAATACTCCGCCGTTGACGGCCATGCCAGCCCCCCAAGAACGCCGATTTTCTTCATCGATCGCCGCTTCGCATTATTCTCAACCATGAGCGGCTCGGCTATCCGGTGGGGCTTGCTCGCGTTCGCTGAGGCCGTAGTCGCGGACCACGCCCGCTATTCGGAGGCGATACTCCTCGAAGATCGTTTCGCGGCCGCGCGCTTGGGCGTCGCGATGGGCTTCGGCTTCCCTCCACTGCGCCACGGCCCGCTCGTCGCGCCAGAAAGAGAGCGAGAGAAGCTTTTGCGGATCGCTTAGGCTCTGAAAGCGTTCGATCGAGATAAATCCATCGATCGAATCGAGCAGCGGCCGCAACTGGGCCGCGATATCGAGATACGTCTGCCTGGTAGCATCGTGGGGCCGGACTTCAAAGATGACCGCAATCATGGCGCTGCCTGCGAACTCGGCCGGCGTGGCGCGAACGTCGGAATGCGAACGTTCGCGGATGGGAGATAGGCGCCGCATTCGAGCGCGTCCATATCGATGCCGGCTCGCAGCAGCGCGTGGACGCCCGAACTCGCAATCGTGATGGCGATGCCGGCGCCGGGGCAGGCGTGTGCCCCGGCGCCAAAGGTATACGTGCGCGGCTGCGAACGCGCCGGATCGAAGCGATGCGGATCCGGATTGGCATGCGGGTCGCGGTTTGCTGCCGCTAAAACAACCAAGAGCGCTTCTCCGGGATCAAGACGCGCGCCGGATACGTTCGTCTCCTCCGCGACGAAGCGGCGTGTGTTTTGCACCGGCGCGTCGTATCGCGCGACTTCCCCGACGACCGCTTCCAACAACTCCGGATCGCGGCTATATGCTTGGTGCAGATCGCGAGGCATTCGGGCGAGCGCAACGAGGGTGTTCCCGATCAATCCGGCGCTCGCGTCGTAGCTCTGGAAGAGCAGTCCGATGGCATTCGCGATCGCGACGTCGTCGCGAACGCCACACTGCCGCGCTTCGTCGAGAATCGCCGCGAGCAGCGTACC
>DAHUXY010000019.1 GCA_027315505.1 Vulcanimicrobiota bacterium
TGGTTGGATCTGCGGTTGGGGATGGATCACGTTCCGGTGTACGATCTCGCGATTCAGCCGGATGCGAACGACCTGATTCTCGGGACGCACGGGCGCGGTTTTTACATTCTCGACGACATCACGCCGCTGGAGGGACTGGCGCACGCCGCCGCGGAGGGCGTCCAGCTCTTCGCGCCGATGCCGGCATATCGCTACGTTCCGCGCCCGGACGGCGGAACGGGGCGCGGCGCTTTCGTCGCCGACAACAAGCCCTACGGCGCGATTATTTCCTACTATCTCGCCCCGCGAGCTGCGGCCAAACCGGTCGCGCCGCATCCCGCAGGCACACGCGCCAAGCACGCCTCGAAAGCACCTAAAGCTCCGAAGGAAGTGGTACACCTGGATGTCCTCGGCCCCGACGGCCACGTCATTCGGTCGTTGAAAGCTACCGCCAAGAACGGGATCAATCGCGTGGTTTGGGATTTGCACGCCGATCCGCCGGGAGGCAAGAACGCCATCCAAGATCCGCGCGCCTACTACGTGTTCTATCCGCTGGAGATCGAGGGGCCGCAGGTGCTCCCCGGCACCTACACGGTGCGGCTGCGCGCGCGCGGGCGCTCGCGCAGCGTTCCGGTGGTGGTCAAGCTCGATCCGGCATCGCGCGTTACCGCCGATGGATTAAGGGCGCACGCCGGCGCGCAGATGCGGCTCGGCCGGCTCCAGGAGCGAGCCGAAGTGTGGCTCAACGAGATCGCAACGCTCGACCGCCAGATCGCCGTTCGCCGCAAGCGCACCCAGGACCGCGGCGTGCTGAGCGCACTCGACGGATACGGAAAACAGCTGCGTCGCGCGGCGGATCTGTTGCGCAACGGAGACGGCAGCGAGAATGCCGGGTACACGCACCCGGCGCGCGTAGTCGACCGGATCGCTTACCTGCGGCATATTCTCCAGACCTACGACGGCCCGCCGACGCAAGCGCAGGCCGCACAGATGAGTGCCGCGACGGGCCGCATCGATGCGCTGGCGCCGATCGTGAAGGAGATTCTGTACGAACGGATTCGACCCGTCAACGCCCGCTTAAAAGCCGCGCGACTGCCGGAGATGCAGGCGAAAATCACGCATCCCAAGGCCGCCCGGAGCTAGCGGGGACCTTTAACAGCACCGCGCAGCGGAAATGCGGTGCGCCGGGTCTAACTATCCTCAGTTCATGCTCACCGAACGCGTGATGCTTCGCGCTCTCGCATCCAATCGACTCGACACCGGACGCGGATACCACCTGGAAGGGCGGGTCCGTCATTTGCGCTTTTCACCCGGTGACGGACGGATCGAAGCCGAGGTCGTGGGGACGCGCCAACAGATCCTTCACGTGGTTGTGTCGATCGGTAACGCGAGCACCGGCGTGACGATCGACGGAACGTGCACTTGCTTGGTGCGGCACAACTGCGCGCACGTTGCGGCCACGCTCTACGAAGCGCTCGATATTTCGACGACCGGACGTATCCGCGCGCACAGCGACAGCAGCGACGAAGCCATCGAGCAGTGGATGCACGAACTCGGCGCGGCGGCAGAACTCGCGCCCACGCCCGCGCCGCCGCTGGGGCCGCATCTCGCGTACGTCCTTGACGTCCGGGAGATGATGTTCCGCCGCGAGGTGACGGTCCAGTCCTACCTCATCGCAGAATCGCGCGACGGCGTTGCCGCGGTGCAGCCGTTTCGCCTGCACCACCTTTCGAAGAGCAGCTCGGCTCACACCACCCAAGAGGATCGCGATATCGGGCGTCTGCTGGAGTTTTCGGGACTCGTTCCCGGCCAGAGCGGCCGCACGAGCGCGCACGTCGCGTTGGACTTGTTGTTGCGAATGCTCTGCGCGACGGGGCGCGCGCACTGGCGCACCCGCGAGGCACCGCCGCTCCGCCTCGGTGACGCGATCGCATCAGAGTTTTCGTGGCGCGCGGACGCCGACGGCCGAGCGCGTCCGTCGGTTGCCGACGATGGGTTGATTCTACTGCCGACCGACCCGCCGTGGTACGTGGACCCGGCGCGCAACGTCGCGGGCGTGGTCGATATCGGCGTGCCGGCGGCAGTAGCCGGAACGCTGGCAGCGGCACCCGCGCTCAGCGCGCGGCAGGCCGAACGCGCGCGCGCGTTGTGGAACGGCCCGCTGGCCCACATGCAGCCATCGCATAACGGCGTGCCGGCCGTAGAAGAAGCGTTGGCGCCAATTCCGGTAGCGATCCTGCGCGGCGGCCGCACGTCGGCGTTCGCATCGGCTTCCTCCGCACTGCGCACGACGCTCGATCTGCGTTTCGATTACGGCGGAGCCTTGATCGAAGCGACCGACCCGAGTGGTGAGGTGCGCGCGGGCGATCGCTCGCACCGCCGCCGTCGCGATATCGAAGCGGCCGCGATCGCGCGCTTGCGTGAGATCGGTTTTCGCGAGCATCTATTCAGCGCGGAAGACGGCAGCGGCCGCACCCTGTTCGCGTACGCCTTTGAAGCGGACGAAGAGTATCGCTGGGGGCGGATGATCGATATCGATCTCGATATGCTGCGCTCGCAAGGCTGGCGCGTCGAAATCGACCCGAGCTTCAGCCTGGACGTCGTGCATGCGGAGGGCGTTTGGGAGAGCGATCTCTCCCAAAACGGTAACCGATGGTTCGAGTTCGATCTCGGCGTCGACGTGGCGGGTAAGCGCGTCTCGTTGCTCCCGATCATTCTCGAAGCGATCCGGCGCGCGGGCCCGGGGTCGCTGGACGAGCCGCTCTACGGTCAGCTTCCCGACGGGAGGTTCCTCGCACTACCGCCGCAACGTTTGGCGTTCGTTCTCTCGACGCTCGTCGAACTGAACGACGGCGAAACGAAGCTCACCCGCGACGGGCGCTTGGAGCTCTCTCCCGCCCAAGCGGCCACGTTGACCGACGTGGACGGCGAACTCTCCGTGCGATGGAGCGGAGCCGGACGGCTCCACGAATTTTTTCGCGCGACCTCGCTGAACGAACCGCTCGAATTGCCGGCGTGGTTCGGCGCGACCCTACGGCCGTATCAGCGCGACGGCGTGGCTTGGCTCCAACGTTTGGCGCGTTACGGCTTCGGCGGCATTCTCGCCGACGACATGGGCTTGGGAAAGACGGTGCAACTCCTCGCGCACGTCTCGATCGAAAAAGAAGCCGGGCGTTTGCGGGCACCGTGTCTGGTGGTTGCGCCTACCAGCGTCGTCCCCAATTGGCTCTCCGAAACGGCGCGGTTCGCGCCGAACCTGCGCGTACTCGTGCATGCCGGCGCGGGACGATCCGAGAACGTGGATCTCATCGAAAACGCCGATATCGTGCTGACGAGTTACCCGCTGCTGGTGCGCGATGCCGGAGAGTTGCTCTCGCGCGAGTGGTCGATCGCGGTATTGGACGAAGCGCAGATGATCAAGAATCCCGCCTCCAAGGGCGCGAAGACCGCGCAACTCCTGGACGCACAGCAGCGCATCGCCTTGACGGGCACGCCGATCGAGAATCATTTAGAAGAATTGTGGTCGCTGGCCGCGTTCTGCGTGCCGGGCATGCTCGGCGACCGGCGCACGTTCCGGCGCGTCTTTCGCGCTCCGATCGAACGGCGCGGCGATCTCGAGCGCCGTTCGCTCCTCGCGCGACGTCTCGCGCCCTTTCTCGTGCGCCGGACCAAGGGCGAAGTTGAGGCGGAGCTCCCGGAAAAAACCGAGATCGTGCAGCGGGTCGAGTTCGGCCAAGCGCAGCGCGATCTCTACGAGACGATTCGGCTCGCGATGCACGAGCGAGTACGGCGTGAGTTGGCGAATCGCGGCGTCGCGCGCAGTCGCATCGTCGTTCTGGATGCGTTGCTGAAATTGCGCCAGGCGTGCTGCGACCCCCGACTGGTGAAGGTTGCCGCCGCCAAGAGCGTCGAGGGTTCCGCAAAGTTGGAAGCGCTGGTCGAAATGCTTCCGAGCCTCATCGACGACGGCCGTCGCATCCTGCTCTTTTCGCAGTTTACGAGCATGCTGGATCTGATCGTTCCGGAATTGGAGCAGCGCTCGATACCGTTCGTGCAACTGCGCGGAACCACCAAAGATCGCACCACCCCGGTCGAACGATTCCAGCGCGGCGAAATCCCGCTCTTCCTCATCAGTCTCAAAGCCGGCGGAACGGGCCTAAACCTCACCAACGCGGATACCGTGATCCATTACGACGTCTGGTGGAACCCGGCGGTCGAGAATCAGGCTACCGATCGCGCTCATCGGATCGGCCAAGAGCAGCACGTGTTCGTCTACAAGCTCATCGTCGCGGGCAGCGTCGAGGAGCGGATCCTCGATTTGCAGCAGCGCAAGAGCGCGCTTGCGAGCGGGCTCTTCACCGATGGCGCGACCACCGTCAACGCGCTCGACGCGGCCGATATCGAACACCTCTTCGCCCCGCTGGACGCATACGAACGAGCCGGAACCCTGCGCGTCTAAAGGGGGACGCCCCTGCGTACATGGGAAGCGGCACCCGTTGTGGCCAAAGGCCCCGCATGAATCAAAGCACGATGCGCCGCTTCATAGGCGGCTTCGTTACGCTAGTTATCGTGGCCCTGAGTTGCACGACCGGCGGTCGCGCGGATTCGGGCCCTTCGGCGCCCGGCCTGGGCGTCGCACCCCCGTCGACCTTCGTTCGCTATGCGGGGCCGATCATCGCGATCGAACACGTGCGCGTGATCGACGGTACCGGCGCGGCACCGCTCCAGGACCGGACGGTCGTGATCGAGCGAGGCACGATCGCCCGCATGGGCGCGGCGTCGAGCGTCGGGGGTCCCGCCGGGGCACCCCGCATCGATGGGCGCGGCGAGACGCTCACGCCCGGATTCATCGGCACCCACGATCATCTCTACTACGTAAGCGGTGGACCGATGTTCATCATGCGGGAGATGCCCTTTAGCTTTCCGCGGCTCTATCTGGCCGCCGGCGTCACGACCATTCGCACGACCGGCAGCGTCGAACCCGAGACCGATATGCGCGTCAAGGATGCCGTCGACCGGGGGCTGCTGGCCGGCCCGCACATCCAGATCACCACTCCATACCTCACCGGTTACGAGCCGCAATTCATCCAGATGGCGACCCTGCGCAGTCCAAGCGACGCGCGCGCCACCGTGAATTTTTGGGCCGACCACGGCGCAACGTCGGTGAAGATGTACATGCACGAGCCGGTCGACATCGCCCGCGCCATCATTGCGGCCGCGCACGCGCGCGGGATGAAGGTCCTCGCGCACCTCTGCTCGATCGGCTTCTCGCAAGCGGCCGAGATGGGCGTCGATAGCATCGAGCACGGGCTCGAAGTCGATTCGGAATTCATGCCCGGCTTTCACGAAGGGGTGTGCCCGGCCGATCATGCGGCGTTGATGCGGTCGATTGCGAGCTTACGCATCGCGGGTCCTCGGGCGCAGGCGACGATCCGGACGATGATCGCCCACCACGTTGCGCTGAGTTCGACGCTGGGTGTTTTTGAAGGATCGGTGCCGCCGCCGATGCGCGTCGAGCGGCGCATGTTTGCGCTCGAGGATCCGGTCACCGTATCCGAGGTGATGCACGTCCGCGCCCGCATTCTCAAGAGCCCGCTGTTGCCGACGTTTCGAAAGCTGTTCGCGCAAGAGCTGGCGTTCGACGTCGCCTTTTTCCGTGCCGGCGGGCTGCTCACGCAGGGGCCCGATCCGACCGGGTACGGCGCGACCGTGGCCGGGTTCGGAGACCAGCGCGACATGGAACTCTTGGTGAAGGGCGGGCTGACGCCGGTGCAAGCCATTCAGGTGGCCACCCTCAACGGCGCGCGTTCGCTCGGCATCGCCCAGCATACCGGCAGCATCCAGATTGGAAAGGCCGCCGATCTCGTGCTCGTCCGCGGAAATCCCGCTTCGAACATCGATGCGATCGAGAACGTTCAAACCGTCTTTAAGGACGGCATCGGTTACGATTCCGCCGCATTACTCCGATCGATCAAAGGCGACGTCGGCCGGCAATAGCCGGCGATAAGAGAGGTTGTGTAAGCATGGCTAGTTCTTTCCCGAGCGCGGAAACGATCGAGGACCACCCGCTCGTCGACGACGTGAATGCGATCCATCGCGAAAATCTTTCGGTTACCGAGCGCATCTGCAAACGCGTTGCCGATGCCACGGGTGCTCCCATCGCGTTGTTGCTGGCTGTGGTCGTTCAGGCCGTGTGGCTCACGATCGGCCAGATCACCCGTTCCGACCCATACCCGTTCGCATTCTTGCTCACGTGCTCGAACATTCTCCAGCTCATCTTGATCTTCGTGATCGCGGTGGCGCAACGGCAGTCGTCGGAGCATGCGGAGCTGCGAGCCGAGGCGGATCACGATAATATTTCGAGGCTGCTCTACCACCAGCAAGTCCAGGAGCAACTGCTTCTGCGCTTGGCGGAAAAGACGCAGACCGAAGTTGCGGATCTGCGCGCGATGGTCGCAAGACTGGTCAGCGAAAACGCTCCGATCGGTGCAGTATGATGGACGATAAACGCACGGAACTCACCCTGCGGGGCCTGTTGATCGGTGCCGCGATTACGCTAGTCTTCACCGCAGCCAACGTCTATCTCGGGTTAAAGGTAGGATTGACGTTCGCTTCGTCGATTCCGGCGGCGGTCATTTCGATGGCCGTTCTGCGCGGCTTCAAGAGCGCGACGATCTACGAAAACAACATCGTGCAAACGGTCGCGTCGGCAGCAGGCACGCTGTCGTCGATTATCTTCGTGTTACCCGGGCTCGTCATGGTGGGCTGGTGGACCGGTTTTCCGTTTTGGGAATCGTTCGGCGTCTGCGCGGTTGGCGGGATCCTCGGCGTGATGTATAGCGTCCCGCTGCGCCGGGCGCTGGTCAGCGAATCCGATCTGCCGTATCCGGAGGGCGTTGCGGCTGCGGAAGTGCTCAAGGTCGGCATGGGCTCCCGCACCTCGGGAGAGCCGAGCGCCGATGCCCTCGAGGAGAATCGCTCCGGCCTGCTGGCCGTCGTGTGGGGAACCATCGCTTCGGCCGGCCTCGCAGCGTTGATCGGCACGCGGTTGTTGGCGGGAACGATCGGCGGATATTTTCGCATCGGCAACGCGGCGACGGGCGTGGGATTCTCGCTCTCGCTCGCGCTGCTGGGCGCCGGCCACCTGATCGGCATTTCGGTCGGGCTCGCGATCCTCGCCGGGCTGGTGATCGCGTGGGGCTTTGCGACGCCGATCATTACCGCGCTCCATCCGATGGCCGGCTCGGCCGCCGATATCGCGAACGTGATCTGGGGAACGAAGGTCCGCTTCATCGGAGCCGGTACGATCGGTATCGCGGCAATATGGACGCTTGGAAAACTGGCGCGTCCCGTTGTCGGCGGAGTGCTCTCGGCCATGGCTGCCTCGCGCAAGCGCGCGAGCGGCTCCGGAGCGACGCTTCCGCGAACCGAGCGGGATATTCCGATCGGAATCGTCGGGCTCATCAGCGTGGTCTGCCTCATTCCGCTGGCCGCGCTGCTCGCGGCGTTTCTGCAAGGAGGCGTGCTGGCACCGTTCATGCTTCCGCTCGTGCTCGGAGCGATCGTCTATATCGTGATCGCCGGCTTTCTCGTGGCCGCCGCATGCGGATATATGGCCGGGCTCATCGGGTCGTCGAATAGCCCCGTATCGGGGCTGGCGATTCTCGCGGTCATCGGCGCCGCACTCCTGTTGCTCGCGGTCGTCAAGGGCGTCGGCATCGGCGCCGCGCCGGCATTGATCGCCTATGCGTTGCTGGTCACCGCGGTGGTGCTCTGTATCGCGACGATCTCGAATGACAATCTCCAGGATCTCAAGACCGGGCAACTCGTCGACGCGACGCCGTGGCGTCAGCAGGTCGCGCTGATCGTCGGCGTCATTATGGGCGCCCTCGTCATTCCGCCGATTCTCGATCTCCTCAACCACGCGTACGGGTTCGCCGGCGCGCCGAATCTCCACGTGACGGCCGGCACCCAGCCGCTGCCGGCGCCCCAAGCCACGCTGATTTCGGCGCTGGCAAAGGGCGTCATCGCCGGGCAGATCGATTGGGGCTTGATCGGGATCGGCGCGGCGATCGGCGCCGGCATCATCGCGATCGACGAAATGCTCAATCGCTTTACGCGCTTCAAGTTGCCGCCGCTCGCGGTCGGCTTGGGCATCTATCTCCCGGCATCGACGACGGCGCCCGTCGTCCTCGGGGCGGTACTGGGCTGGGCGTACAATCGTTGGGTGCGGGGATTCGACCGCGCCGAGATGGCGCAGCGGCTCGGCGTGCTCATGGCTTCCGGCCTCATCGTGGGCGAGAGCCTGCTGGGTGTGGTCTTGGCGGGTGTCATCGTGGCGAGCGGCAATGCAACGCCGCTGGCCCTCGTCGGCGATACCTTTGCGAGTTACGCGAACATCCTCGGGCCGCTCGCCTTCGTTGCGGCGATTCTCGGGCTGTACGCTTGGGTTGGGTCGCTTGCGCGGCGTAAGGAAAAGGAGCCCGCGTAAAACGTAGGCTCCTTCGTCGCGCGAGCGAGGCTAGAGTTTGTAGGTCACGGTCATCCAAACCTGACGGAACGGGAGGCCGAACTCTTCGCGGCCTTGTTGGAAGCTGTTGATATCGCTGCCGAACCGGTTCTCGGGATAGAACGTCCCGAGGCCGATGTAGCCGTAATTTTGGGCGGCGCTATTGAAAAGGTTGTTCACTCCGAAGTTGACGGTGCGATTTCCGACCGTCTGCGCGATATTGAAATCGGCCCACCAGAACGCGGGGCGGTTGAGATTGTTTCCGTTGCCGAGGTAATGCCCCAGCAAGCTCGTCGAGAATCCGCCGCGAGATCTGTAGGTGATCCCCACGTTGGCTTTATGGAGCGGCACGCCCGGAATCTGCGAGCCGTTGATGAGTTGGACGTTATTCTGCAGCAGCGCATCGGAGAGCCCGAGATAGCTCGAGGACATCACGTCGTAATCGCCGGTAAACGTCAGACCGCGCATGAGCGCGACGGTCGTATTCAGCTCGATTCCACGGTAGCGTGCCGATGCCGCATTGAATGTGGTTGAGACGCTCAAATTGCCGGTCGTAGCCGTTTCGCCCGGGCAACGCGAGTCGATGATGGAGAGATACTGTGCGATATAGTTGGCTGGGATCTGCGTCTGTCCGAGCGCCGAGAGCGGAAGGTTCCCGCCGAAGAGCGCGTTGCGCTCGTTGGCATCGTACACGTCGGCCTGGACGGTGACCCCGGGGCTGAATCGGTGCC
>DAHUXY010000106.1 GCA_027315505.1 Vulcanimicrobiota bacterium
ATGCGATCAACGCGGCGACGACCTCGCTGCCGTCCGGACCGCGCCAGAGAAACTGCGGGTGCGCGAAGACCGTGGTATCGTTCCACATTAACTTCGTGGTGGCGAAGCGGGCGATGCCGCAGTGCCGCAACAACGTCGGCAGCGTATTGGGGAAGCCGAAGGTGTCCGGCAGCCACGCGATACTGGGAACCACGCCCAGCTCCTCGCGACAGAATCGCTCGGCGTGGAGCATCTGCCGAATCAGCGACTCTCCGGATGGAAGGTTGCAATCGGGCTCGACCCATAACGCGGCAACGTCGGCATCCCACCGGCGCTGCTCGATCGCCGTTCGTACCGCGGCGAAAACTTCAGGCTCGGCGTCGCGCACGAATGCGTAAAGCTGCGGTTGGCTCTGCGTAAAAACGAATTCCGAGTAGGTATCGATCAGCCCGAGCGCGGTGACGAACGTACGCACCGCTTTGCGCGCGGCCTGGTCGTAGGTCCACAGCCACGCGACGTCGAGATGCGAATGCCCCCAGAGCGCGAGCGCGGGGCGTTCGAGCGCATGCGCGGGCCGCGCGGCTGCGGGCGGCCGCTCTTCGATGCCGATCGAGGTAGCGGGCCGCGGGTGCGAGCGCGCGAGCATCCACCACCACCGCACGTCCGGGCGCGAGGGCAATCCGTTGGAGGGTAGCGCGTGGCGCTCCACTTCGATACGCACGGTACGCTCCCGCGAACCGGGCGGGATGACGATCGTATCGTGCTCCCGATCGAACGAACCCGAGGCTCGGCCGTCGACGCGCGCGAGCGCTCCGGTGTGCGTGCGATAGGTTACCGCCAGCGGCACCTCGCCGGGCGGAAGCTGGGCCTCGAATGCCACGAGCGCTTCGGTGCGTGCGACTTCACGAAGCGCGCGCCGAGCGCGATGGCCGCTCATTCCGCGGGCGTGAGCCGCAACCCGCTAACGTTGCCGGTGGCATCGTCCAAGGAAAAGATCATCAGCGCCTTCGTACCGTTTTTAAACGTAATCGCGTACACGTACGCCGTGTACGTGGGGCCGTGCACGATCCGCGATTGCGTGAAACTCGTGGGAGCGCCGAACGGCGCGATCTCACCGGCAAGGCTCGCAACGGCGGCATCCGTCATCGCGGCGTTCATCTCGGGCGTGAGTTGCGTGCGATCGATCTTGCCCGACTGCATCATTCCGAGCCACGCTCGCGCGCGCGTCAGAACCGCCCGATCGGGCGAGGCCGCCGGCGCGGCCGAGGCGGAGGGCCCGGGCGATGCGGGGGCCGCTATGGCCGCGCCGCCGCAGAGTACGAGCGCGCATGCGAGAACTGCAACAGGAATCTTCAAGCGACGACGTCCTTTCGACTGGGGCTGCTCGGTCGCTCGTTCCACGCGGTCGATGCGATTCCCACGACCGGCGCGACCAATCGTCACGACCCCACCAAATCTTTCAGGGCCGAGTTGAAAATTTTCGGGGCTTTCCCTTGGAACAGGACCGACTCGTTGCCGCCGATCTGTTTGCGCAGTTCCAAGAGTTCGTCGCGGAGCGCCGCGGCTTTCTCGAATTCGAGGTTGCCGGCGAACTCGCGCATCTTCTGCTCGATATCGGCGGCCATCTTCATCGCCACGTCGCGCGGCAGCTTATCCAGCTTGAGCTGGGCGGTCGCCTCCTCGGTCGCGCCGATCATGCGCAGAATGTCGTGGATCTCCTTACGAATCGTCGTCGGCTCGATGCCGTGGGCCAGATTGTGCGCGACTTGCCGCTCGCGGCGTCGCTTCGTTTCGCCCAGGGCTTTGGCCATCGATTCGGTGATCAGGTCGGCGTACATGATGACTTTGCCGTCGACGTTGCGCGCCGCGCGCCCGATGGTTTGAATCAGCGAGGTCGTACTGCGGAGATACCCTTCTTTATCCGCATCCAAGATGCCGACGAGCGAGACCTCCGGTAAATCCAAGCCTTCGCGCAAAAGATTGATGCCCACCAACACGTCGAACACCCCGAGCCGGAGATCGCGCAGGATCGCGATGCGTTCGAGCGTGTCGACCTCGCTATGCAGATACCGTACTTTGAAGTTCATCTCCAGCAAGAAATCGGTGAGATCCTCGGCCATCTTCTTGGTGAGGGTCGTCACCAGCACGCGTTCCTTGCGTTGCACGCGCAGCCGAATCTCTTCCATCAAATCGTCCACTTGGTTGCGCGTCGGCCGGACCTCGACTTCGGGATCCACGAGGCCGGTCGGACGGATGATCATCTCGGCGACCTGCGCGCTGCGGCCTACCTCGTACGTGCCGGGCGTCGCGGACACGTAAACGACCTGGTTGATGTGCGCGTCGAATTCGTCGTACGTCAGCGGCCGGTTATCGAGCGCGCTCGGCAGGCGAAACCCGTGTTCCACCAAGATCTGTTTGCGCGCGCGGTCGCCGGCGTACATCGCGTGCGCCTGCGGCAGGGTGACGTGCGATTCGTCGATGAACAGCAGCCAGTCTTTCGGGAAAAAATCCAGCAAGCACGACGGCGTGGAGCCCGGCTCGCGCCCGGTAAGGTGTCGCGAGTAGTTCTCAACGCCGTTGCAGTAACCGACCTCGCGCAGCATATCGAGATCGTAGCGCGCGCGCTGCTCCAAACGCTGCGCCTCCAGCAACTTCCCGTGCGCTTTGAAGTATTTGAGCCGCTCTTCGAGTTCGGCCTCGATCGAGATAACCGCGCGGCGCAGCTTTTCGTCCGGCGTTATGAAATGCTTGGCGGGGAAGATGTGGAGCTCGTCCTTGCTCTGGACGTACTCGCCGGTCATCAAATTCACGACGTTGATCGCTTCGATTTCGTCGCCGAAGAACTCGATCCGGTGGACCAGCTCTTCGTCGACGGCGACGAATTCGAGCACGTCGCCGCGCACGCGAAACGTCCCGCGGACCAAATTCAGATCGTTACGGCGGTACTGCATGTCGACCAGCTGCCGTAAGAAGGCGTCGCGGTCGAGTTCGTCTCCGACCGCGATGCGAACCGACATCTCCATGTAATCCGAGGGCGACCCCAAGCCGTAGATGCACGAAATCGACGCGACGATCAGCGTGTCCGGGCGGGTGAGCAGCGATTGGGTTGCCGAGTGGCGCAAGCGTTCGATCTCGTCGTTGACCGAACTATCCTTCTCGATGTACGTGTCCGTCGAGGCGACGTACGCCTCGGGCTGATAGTAGTCGAAGTACGAAACGAAGTCCTCGACCGCGTTGTTCGGAAAATACTCGCGAAATTCGGCGCAGAGTTGCGCCGCCAGGGTCTTGTTGTGGCACAGGACCAGCGTCGGCTTCTGGGCCAGCTCGATGGTGCGGGCCATCGCCATCGTCTTGCCGCTCCCGGTGACGCCCAGCAGCGTCTGGGCGCGGTCGCCCCGCGCGATCCCCTCGGCGAGGATCGCGGTAGCGGCGGGTTGGTCGCCCGCCAGAGCGTACGGGGAGACGAGTTCGAAGCGTTGGGCCATAGAGCGCTATACGACAACCGGCGGGCGATACCGGGTTGCAGGCTATACCTTCTGTGCCGCTGGGCGAGGATAGCAAGCGTCATACTCTGAACCTTGCAACTCCATCCCTAAAGCTGCTCGTGGAGAACGGACTGTTGAGCCATAACGCGCTCGTATTCAGCGGAAGCTCAAACTACGCGCTCGCCGACGAGATCGCCAAGAAACTCAAGATCCATGTGGGCAAAGCCCTGGTCTCGCAGTTCAAGAACGAAGAGACGCGGATCGAGATCGGCGAGAACGTGCGCGGGTCCGAAGTCTTTGTCGTGCAATCGATCTGCAAGGCGCCCAACGGCAACGGCGTCAACGATTCGTTGATGGAGCTGCTGCTGATGATCGACGCCCTACGGCGCGCGTCGGCGGCCCGCATCACCGCGGTCATCCCGTATTACGGGTACGCCAAACAAGACAAGAAGACCAAAGGACGAGAGCCGATCTCGGCCAAGGTCGTCGCCAATTTGCTCAAGGTGACCGGCGCCAAGCGCCTGGTGACGATGGATCTCCACGCCGCGCAGATTCAGGGTTTCTTCGATATGCCGGTCGACAACCTGATGGCCATGCCGACGCTGTGCAACTATCTCAAGCGCGAGGGCCTTTGCGAGGAGCGGATCGTCATCGTTTCGCCCGACGCCGGCGGCGTCCATCGGGCCGAACTCTTCGCCAAGCGGTTGAACAGCTCGCTCGCCATCGTCTTCAAGCGCCGGCCCGAGCCCGACGTCTCCGAAGTCACCGACATCGTCGGGCACGTCGAGGGTAAGATCGCAGTCGTCGTCGACGACATGATCTCGACCGGCGGCACGCTCGCCAAGGCCGCGGAAGCGATCTTGGCGCGCGGGGCGACCAAAGTCTACACGGTGGCAACGCACGGTATCTTCGCCGGCGACGCCGTCGAGGTGCTGGAACGCTCGCAAATCGAGCGCGTCATCACCACCAATACCATCCCGCTCACGAATCTCGACGAGCATCCCAAATTCGTGCAGCTCTCGATCGCGCAGACGTTCGCCGACGCGATCAGCCGCATCACCACCAACCGTTCGGTCTCGGAGCTGTTCAACAGCGAAGAATCCGCCGCGGCGTCAGAGGCGCCGGCCGAGCCGGCCGCCGTTTAGAAAAGGTACGATACCAATGGCAACCAAAGCACTTACCATCCCCTTCGAGCTCCGCGAAAAAACCGGTACCAGCAGCGCTCATGCGCTACGCGCCGCCGGCAAAGTTCCGGCCGTCGTGTACGGGCACGGCGTCGAGCCGCAACACGTCGCGCTCGATGCTAAAGCGTTCGACGAAGCGCTCCACCACGGCGGGCGCACCGGCATCGTCACGCTCTCCGAAAACGGCAAAAACGTCGAAACCGCGCTGGTGCGCGAAATCCAGATCAACCCCGTGTCGCAGAAGGTGTTCCACGTGGATCTGCAGCGCGTCGGCGTCCACGAATCGGTCCACGCGAAGCTGCCGGTCGTGATGGTAGGCGTCGCGCGCGGCGTCAAGGATTCGGGCGGCGTGATGGACGTCATCGCGCACGAACTCGAGATCGAGGGACCCGCCGACGAACTGCCGGATCGTCTTGAGATCGACGTCGCCGGATTGGGTATCCACGAGCACGTCGTCGCCGGCGACGTCAAGCTCCCCAAGGGCTTCAAGATGCTCACCGCGGCCGATACGACGGTGGTCGTGATCGAGGCGTCGAGAACCGCATCGCAGGTTGAAGAAGCGGCGTTGCCGGCCGAGCAGCTGCAGCCTGAAGTCATCGGACAGAAGTCCGAGGGCGAATAGTTCTGGCCGAGCGAAGCGCCCCACGCATCGTCGTGGGGCTGGGCAATCCGGGCAAAGAGTACGAGGCAACGCGCCACACCGTCGGCTTTATGGTCGTCGACGAAGTGGCGCGACGCTTCGGCGCGCCGGCGTGGAAGAAAAAAGACAACGCCATGCAGTTCTACGATTCCGCCCGCGGAGTCGTTCTGGTCAAGCCGCTCTCGTTCATGAACCTGAGCGGCGCTCCGGTGCGCGTGATCGCCTCCTGGTATCGAACGCCGCCGAGCGACGTCCTCGCCATCGTCGACGATATGGATCTGGCGTTCGGAACGCTTCGCATGCGGCCGTTCGGCGGACACGGCGGACACAACGGCTTACGCTCGATGATCGCGACCCTGGGCGAAGGCTTCCCGCGCCTGCGCGTAGGCGTCGGCCGGCCGGCCTTCGGGAGCATCGATCACGTGCTCAGCGCCTTCCCGCCCGAGGAACGCCGGGAGCTCCCGCGGGTGATCGACGCCGCCGCCGACGGCGCGCTGCGCTACCTCGAAGAAGGCCTGGAAGCCGCGATGCAGTTCGTCAACAATTGGAGTTTGTAACCTCCTGCGCCGAAGACTCGTTATAAGGACGGGTTGCGGAATGTCGAGGTGATCGCTACGGAACAGTTCAAGGGAACCACATTCGTGGTCCGGGTCGACAACGCGACGGCGCGCGCAACCGGCAGCACGCTGATCGACGACCTGCATTTCTTCGTGGAACACGCGGTGCATCCGGTCGTGATCGCGCCCAGCCCGCGAGCCGCGCACGCGATCGTGCGAACGATCAATCGCAGCACGGATATCGCGGTGAGCCTCTGCGGCGCCGACGCGGGGATGTTGCCGCAAACGGCGGCGGGCATCGGCCGCGTCCAGACGCGCATCCTGCGAACGCTCTTAGATCAAGGCTTTATCCCGGTCGTCGAGCCGACGGCGTTCGCGGCATTTTCGAGCGACGATCCACGCGTGGTCGCCGACGACGTCGCCGCCGCGATCGCAAGCGCGCTCAAAGCGACGCGAGCGCTCTTCTTCCATCGCGCGGGCGGCGTGACCGATCCGAAAACGCGCGAGACGATCTGCGAACTCACGCCGGCCGAAGCGCTGGATCTCGCCGAGGATCGCGCGCTCTCGAAGGGCTTGCGAGCGACGATTCGGGCGGCCGCGTTCGGGGTGCGCAACGGCGTCCCGGCCGCGCAGATCGTCGACGGGCGGCTCGCTCACGCGGCCATCCTCGAACTGATTACCGCGCAACATCTCGGCACGCAGGTTACCGGCGGGATCGTGCTGGCGGCGTAGCTTACGGGCAGCCGTTGGGCACGCCGTTGATTGCCGCTACTCGCACTCCCGCCGACGGAACGCGCATGAGAAAAATGCGCGTCACCACGTTCGGGCAGACTTGTCCGAGGCTCTGATCGGTTTGCCGCACGATCGCTCGAACGCCGGCTGCGGGATCGCGGGTGAGCGCGACCGCATAGCGATCGGCGCGCAGCGCCATGCCGGAATTCACCGCGTTGTCGATCGGTGAGACCACCAGATAGACGGCGCAGAGCAACGCGCCGACCAAGGCCATTCGCGATACCTCGTCGTCGTCGCGCCGAAATCCGACGCGGTCCGCGACGAAGACCGCGAGCGCGGTGCCGAAGATCACTAAGAGCGCGTCGTACAACGCTCGCCGGAGGGGATCGTGGTCGCGCACGAATCCAAGCTCGTACGCAACCGCGAACGCTATCTCTCGCTGAGTCTCACCCGCGAGCAGCGTATCCGAAAGGACCAGCCCATCGGAGTTGCCGAGCCCCTCGACGTAGGCTGCCTCGATCTGCGAGCGATTGGAGCGCCTCTGGACGTAGATGGGCAGCGACGATCCGGCCCGCGTTTCGATCCGGTTGAGCCGCGCGGACAGGGGCCCTCGCAGCGGCTCGATCCGATCGTGAGCCAGGGTGCGAGCGAGCGGCGTCGCATAGGCGACGGCGATGCTGACGACCACGATGCCGAGCGCGGTATAGATATACCACTGATGGGTGCGCGCGACCAGCCATAGCACGACCGCGATCAGCATTCCGACGGCCAGCATCGAGACGAGCGTATCGATACCCCAAGAGAGCGCCCACTCGCGAGCTAATTCGTTCGAAAGCCCCATGATCCGATCGATGCGATAGAGATAAAACTCCGGGATCGCCGACGCGAGTTTTGCGAGCAGCGCGAGTGCCGCGCCGAAAGCGAAGCGGACGGCCCACATCGAGCGCATCCGGTGGTGCAAAAAATCGCGCAATTGCGCCGCGTATCCCGCTCGCCAAAAGTATCCGAGCAGCGCGATTTGCGCGGCGACCGAGAGCAACCATCCCGGCAGGGTCCAGCGAGCAAGCCGCTCCGCCGCCGCTTGGCGATCGGGATCGACCAGGGCCGTGGCGGGCTGGTGCAACAGTTGCGCGGAGGTGAGCGCGTCGACGCGCCGGTCGATGGCATTCGGGCGTGCGAGGGCGGCTTGCGCCGCGTGCGGGACAAAACCAGCGAGCACGGCGAGGAGCAGTATCGCCAGGAGCGACCGCGCGCGGCAAAGGGGCATGGCCATGGCTTCGCGGGAACGGCGCGCTTTGCTTTTTTAACGATAGACGGCGTACGTGGCTGCATCGACCGCATAGGAGACCCGGTCGCGGCCCTGGCGTTTGCTGAAGTACATCGCACCATCCGCCGCTTCGAGCAGAGCGCTCGACGAGCCGGCGTCGTGCGGAAACGTCGCCACGCCGATGCTCGCCGTCACCCGGAACGGTACGCCGAAATCGCGCTCGCGAATCGCAACGCAGAGGGCGTGGGCGCGCTCGATGGCGACGGTTTTCTGCGATTCCCGGACCAGCGCGCAGAATTCATCCCCGCCGTTTCGGCCCGCGATATCCACATCGGCGAAGGTATGGGCGCGGAGCACGTCCGCCATCCCCTGCAAGACCGCATCGCCCATCGCGTGCCCGAACTCATCGTTGACCCGCTTGAAATGGTCGGTATCGACGAACCACAGGCTGGCGACGATCCGCGTCGCTTGCGCGCGCGGCGCGAGCTCGGCATGCAAGCGGTCGCGAAACGCGCGCGGAGTCAGCAGTCCGGTGAGCGCATCGTACGTCGCATCGGCACGATCCGCTTCGCGTTCGCACGCCAGCGTGTATGCCAAACCGGCGTCGAGCATGATTCGCGCGACCCGTTCGTTCTGGGCGAGCGCCATGTCGCTCGACGACGAAGCGTACAGAACGCCCCGTACGTCGTTGCCGTCGCAGAGCGGAATCGCTAACGCCCGCCGGTCGGTGGGTATGAACGGCCGTAGCGAGCCGGAGAGCGCGGCGCGATGACGGATGGCGGCGGCGTGAGCGACGAGGTGGTGCCGCGCCTCGCGCGAGACGCGCGCGGTTGCGAAGTGTTCGGCTCGAACGCCGGATGCGAACGAACAACGCAATTCGTTGCCGTCCGGCATGAAGGCCGCCAAGGCGTCCAGGGCCGGGTCGATCGAGCGCAAGGTGCGCTCGAGTTGCCGGAGCACGGCCCGGCTGGATTCACGCGAGGACTCGACGCATGCGTGAAAGCTTGCGAGCTCCGCCGACGCTTCGTCGCACGCGACGCGATGCAGGCGCGAGTTGTCGCGCAAACGCGCGTGAGCTCGCCACGCCGCCCACGCTAACGCGGCAAAGGGTACGATAAGCGAGAGGATCAATACGAGGAAAGGCATACCAGGCGCTTAGCGTAGTACCACGCTCCGCGACCGCGCGGACACGACGAATGGAGTTCATAGCAGGCTCTCGTGCTCGACCCGAAGGATTGGACGGCGTTCAGAGCGCTCTCGCACGCCGCCCTCGATGACGCCCTCGACTATCTCGAAGGCATTCGCGAGCGCCCCGCCTGGCAAGAAGTGCCCGCAGACGTGCGCGCGCGCCTCGCATCCGCCATGCCGCAGGAAGGCGCGCCGCTCGAATCGATTTACCGCGAATTCGTGCGCGACATTCTGCCCTATCACAGCGGCAATATTCATCCGCGCTTCTTCGGGTGGGTTCAAGGCAGCGGCACGCCGACCGGCGTGATCGCCGAGATGCTCGCGGCGACGATGAACTCGAACGTCGGCGGCCGCAATCACGGCGCGGTGTACGTCGAACGCGCCGTGATCGCGTGGTTCTTGCATCTCTTCGGATTCCCCGAAGGAGCGAGCGGCGTCATGACCGTCGGGACGTCGGCTTCGAACGTGATCGCCGTGCTCGTTGCGCGCACCCGCGCGCTCGGTATCGGCGTGCGCGAAAGCGGTCTCGCCGGCGAGGCCCGGCTCGTGGGGTACGCATCCTCCGCAACGCACGGATGCGTTCGGCGCGCCTTTGAAGTCGCCGGGCTCGGGAGCGCCGCGCTGCGCGTCCTCCCAACCGATTCGCAGCACCGGCTCGACCCCTCCGCGGTCGCAAGCGCGATCTCTCGGGATCGCGCCGAAGGTATGCAGCCGTTCATGATCGTCGGCAATGCCGGCACGGTGGACGTGGGAGCGATCGATCCGCTCGCGGCGTTGGCCGACCTGGCCGAACGCGAGGGGCTCTGGTTCCACGTCGATGGCGCGTTCGGCGCGACCGCGATTTTGGCGCCTTCGATCGCTCCACGCTTGGCCGGCATCGAGCGCGCCGATTCCATCGCGTTCGATTTTCACAAATGGCTCCAGGCCCCGTACGACGCCGGGTGCTTGCTGGTGCGCGACGGCGAAATCCACCGCGCGACCTTCGCTTCGACGCCGTCGTATCTCACGCGTATGCCCCGGGGACTCGCGAGCGGGCAGCCTTGGTTTACCGATTATACGCTCGATCTTTCGCGCGGCTTTCGCGCGCTCAAGGTTTGGTTCACGATCAAAGAACACGGAGCCAACGGCTTGGGGGCCGCGATCGAACAGAACGTGCGCCAAGCCAAGCTCTTGGGCGAGATGATCGATGCGGATGAGCGCTTCGAGCTGCTGGCGCCCGTGCAACTCAACATCGTATGTTTTCGCTATCGCAAGCCGGGCCTCGACGAAGCGGCGCTCGACGCGCTCAACGACGATCTCGTGATCGCTCTGCAAGAGAGCGGTATCGCCGTCACGTCGTCAACGACCGTCGGGCATCGCCGCGCGATCCGCGTCTGCATCGTCAATCACCGCACCCAGGACGAAGATCTCGGCATCCTCTTGGACGCGTTGCGATCCCTCGCGAGCGCGGCGCACTAGCGCTTGGGCAGAGGCCTTGCCGGATTCCCGGCGACCCGTTCGCCGGGCGCGACGTCCTTGGTAACGACCGATCCGGCTCCCGTCATCGCGCCATCGCCGATCGTGCGCGGCGCCACGATCGACGTATTGGAGCCGACCGAGACGCCCTTGCCGATGACGGTTGCGTGTTTATTCTTGCCGTCGTAGTTGCAGGTAATCGTGCCGGCCCCGATATTCGATCCCTCGCCGACGATCGCATCGCCGAGGTAACTGAGATGGCTCGCTTTGGCGCCGTCGGCCAAGCTCGATTTCTTGACCTCGACGAAGTTGCCGATGCGCACGCCGGCTCCCAATTCGGCTCCCCCGCGAACGTGCGCGAAGGGACCCACCGTCGAGCCGTCGCCGACGCCGCTATCGACCAGCACGCTTTCGCGAACCGTCACCCCGCGGCCCAATCGCACGTTTGAGAGCCGCGCGTTCGGGCCCACGACGCAACCTTCGCCGACCTCGCTCAAACGGCCGATTGACGTGTTCGGATAGATAATCGTATCGCGACCGATCGCGAGCTCCGGCTCGAGGTAGGTGGTCTGCGGATCGACGATCGTGACGCCTTCGCGCATGTGCCGCTCGCAGAGACGCTCGTTCATCGCACGTCGCGCTTGCGCCAATTCGACGCGATCGTTGACGCCGAGCACCTGCTCGTGATCCGGCGCCTGCATCGAGCGAACGGGCCTGCCGCCTTTCACGAAATGCTCCACGACGTCGGTCAGATAGTATTCGCCTTGCGCGTTCTCGTTGCGCAACGCTCCGACGGCCTCGCGCACGGCGTCTTCGTCGAACGCGTAGATGCCCGCGTTCATTTCGGAGATCGCGAGCTCGGCGGCCCCGGCATCGCGAGCCTCGACGATGCGGCGCACGTGCGCGCCTTCGCGCACGACCCGCCCGAAATTTGAGGGCAGCGGCATCGCAGCGGTAACCAGCGCCATGGCCGTATCGCGTTCTTCGCCCAGCGCGGCGAGGAGCCCGTGATAGACGTCGTGCGGGACGAGCGGCATATCCGCGTACGCAATCACGATCCGGCCTCCGGCGACCGGCGCGATGCCCTCGAGCGCCACGCGAACGGCATGGCCGGTTCCCAATTGCTCGCGTTGCAGCACCGTCGGTACGCCGAACGCGTCGACGTGCGGGGCGAGTTCGGCGTTGGCGACGACGACGATGTCCGCGATTCCGGCCTCGCGCAACGCGGCCAGCGTGTACCACAGCATCGGGCGCCCGCAGAGCTCGTGGAGGACTTTGGGCGTCGAGCTTTTCATCCGCGTGCCTTTGCCCGCGGCTAAGACGATCGCTCGGACCTTCATGCGCTCTCTCCTTGCGGCACCGCGTCGAGGAGTTTCTTCCACTCCGCTTGTTCTTTCGCACTCGGGACTCCGAGCACTTCGAGCGCGCCTCGTAAGCGCTCGCGCACCATATCGCGGCCCAGCAAATCCATCGCGTCGTAGAGCGGGATCGACGTCGGGCTCCCGGTGATCGCCACGTAGAACGGGCGCGCGACGTCGCGAAATTTGCGCCCTAGCGCCTCGGCAACGCGCTTGAGCGCGCGTTCGATGCCGGCGATGCTCCAATCCGGCATGGCATCCAGTTCGAAGAGCGCGAGCTGGAATGCCTGACGCATCGCAGCGTCGTCCAGCTTGCCGCCGCGCAGATCGGCGGCCTCCAGCGGAAGACGCCCGGCGAAGAGAAATGCCAGCAAGAGGCCCAGATCGCTGAGACGTTCGATGCGCGGTTGCGCGAGTTGCGCGATCCGCTCAACGCGCTCCGGGGTGAAAGCCCAGTCGCGCACGCGGGCCACGAACGCCGCGGGGTCGAGGCGCTCGCGAACGTAACGCCCGTTGAGCCAATCGAGTTTCTGCACGTCGAAAACCGGCCCGCCGAGCGGGACGTGATCGAGCGCAAAACGTTCGACCATCTGCTCGAGGCTCAGGATTTCGTCTTGGCCGTCGTGCGCCGAATTGGCCAGCAATCCGAGAAAATTCGCCAACGCCTCGGGCAGATATCCCATGCTCTTGTAAAACAACATGCCGGTGGGATTCTTGCGTTTGCTGAGCTTGCTCTTATCGGGGTTGCGCAAGAGCGGCAGATGCATGATCGAGGGCGGCTGCCAGCCGAAGTACGAGTACAACAAGAGATGCTTGGGAGCGCTCGAGACCCACTCTTCGCCGCGAATGACGTGCGTGATCTCCATGAGGTGATCGTCGACTACGTTGGCGAGGTGATACGTCGGCAGGCCATCCGACTTCATCAACACTTGCATATCGACGCCCTGCCATTCGATTTCGATCGTGCCGCGGCGCAAATCGTCAAACGTACAGACGCCGTTTTCGGGCACCTTCAAACGCACGACGTAGGGCTCGCCGCTCGCCTCCCGGCGCGCCGTTTCGGCGGCGCCGTAACTCAAGCAGAGGCCGTCGTACCGCGGCGGCTTCCCCGCGGCGCGTTGCGCGACGCGCATTTCGTCCAACCGGAGTGCGGTGCAGAAGCACTTGAACGCGTGGCCCGCTGCAAGCAATTCGTCCACGTGCTTCCGATAAATCGCCGATCGTTCGCTTTGCCGGTACGGGCCGTGGGGGCCGCCGACGTCGGGGCCTTCGTCCCACCGTAGCCCGAGCCAATGCAGCGCGTCGAGGATCGCCTGCTCGCTCTGCGGCGTGCTGCGCACTTGGTCGGTGTCCTCGATGCGCAGCAGAAATTCGCCGCCGTGGTGTTTGGCGAAGCAGTAATTCACCAGCCCGACGTAGGCCGTTCCAACGTGGGGGTCGCCGGTCGGCGATGGCGCGATGCGCGTGCGAACTTTCACAGCGTAAACTACCCTTTATTCACAAAAAGCGGGCCCCGATTGTGCAGGGCCCCGAGCGGCGTGGCACGTGAACGGAGCGACCTATCCGACGAGTTCGCGCCGTTTCCCGCAGCGCGCTTCGACGAAGTCGACGATCTCTTGCAACGGAGCTCCCGGCGTGAAAACCGCTTGCACGCCCCGCTGCTTGAGTTCCACGGCGTCTTCCGGCGGAATGGTACCGCCGCCGAAAAAGACCACGTCTTCAGCCCCTTGTTCTTTCAACTGGTCGATGACCAAAGGAAAGAGCGTCATGTGCGCGCCCGAGAGAATCGAGAGCCCGATGCCGTCGGCGTCCTCTTGAATGGCGGTCTGCACGATCTGCTCGGGCGTCTGGAAGAGCCCCGTGTAGATCACTTCCATCCCGGCATCGCGGAGCGCGCGAGCGATGACTTTGGCACCGCGGTCGTGCCCGTCGAGGCCCGCCTTGGCGATAATGATACGCAGCGGTCGATCGGCCATACTATCCCTTGCTATCGTTCGGCGATTGTGGCCCGGGTCGGCGGTCGCGCACCCGGCTCAGGCGCAACGCTTCCTCGAGTTTTTGCATGACTTGCGAGAGCGTCCGGCGCATCCGGTGCGCTTCGAAGTCGTTCAGCGTCGGTGGCATTAAAACACCGACCGTTCGGTGTAACGGCCGTATACTTGCACCATCGCTTCGGTAATCTCACCCTCGGTGCAATACGCGTTCACGCAGTCGATGAGGTGCGGCATCAGGTTGTCCTTCGGATCGCGGCACGCGCGTTGCAGGCGCTCCAGCGAGGCCCGTACGTTGGCCGCATCGCGATTCGCGCGGACGTCCTGCACGGAACGGGCCTGCGCCCGCTCGACTTCCTCGGTAATCTTGAGCAGATCCATGTCGCCCGGCTTTTCGTCGCGCGCGAAGGCGTTGACGCCGACGACGACCCGGTCCTTGGCTTCGATCGAACGCTGGTAGCGGTACGACGCCTCGGCGATTTCTTTCTGGAAGAATCCGGCCTCGATCGCTTCGACGACGCCGCCGTACTCCTCGATCTGCGCGAAGTACGCCTCGGCCTGGCGCTCCATCTCGTCGGTGAGCGCCTCGACGAAATACGATCCGCCGAGCGGGTCGGCCACGTTGGTGACGTTGGTCTCGTAGGCCAGGACCTGTTGCGTTCGCAGCGCGATCTCGACCGATTTTTCGGTCGGCAGCGCGAGCACTTCGTCCATCGAATTGGTGTGCAGCGATTGGGTGCCGCCAAGAACGGCGGCCATCGCTTCGTAGGCTACGCGGACGATGTTGTTCTCGGGCTGCTGCGCGGTCGCGCTACAACCGGCCGTCTGCGTGTGAAAGCGCAGTTGCCACGATTTCGGATTCTTGGCGCCGTACCGGTCGCGCATCCGCCGCGCGTAGATGCGGCGCGCCGCGCGAAACTTCGCGATTTCCTCGAAAAAGTCGATGTGCGAATTGAAGAAAAACGACAGCCGCGGGGCAAACGAGTCCACGTCCATGCCCGCCGCCATGCACGCCTCGACGTACGCGAAACCATCGGCGAGCGTAAAGGCCAGCTCTTGCGCTGCGGTCGAGCCCGCCTCGCGAATGTGATAGCCGGAGATCGAGATCGTATTCCACTTGGGCATCTGCGCGGTGCAGAATTCGATCATATCGACGATCACGCGCATGTGCGGACGCGGCGGGAAGATCCACTCTTTCTGCGCGATGTACTCTTTCAGGATGTCGGCCTGAATCGTGCCGCCGAGCTCGGCCCGCGAGATGCCCTTCTTTTCGGCCGCCGCAATGTACTGCGCGACGGCGATGGCGGCCGGACCGTTGATCGTCATCGAGGTGGTGATCTTGCCCATGTCGATGCCGTCGAACAGCACCTCCATATCGGCGAGCGAATCGATGGCCACGCCGCAGCGTCCCACCTCGCCGCGCGATTGCGGCGCGTCCGAATCGTAGCCCATCAAGGTGGGCATGTCGAACGCGACCGAGAGCCCCGTCTGCCCCTGCGAGAGCAAGAAGTGATACCGTTCGTTGGTTTGTTTGGCGTTGCCGAACCCGGCAAACTGACGCATGGTCCAGAGACGGTCGCGGTAGCCGTTGGCGTGAATGCCCCGCGTGTACGGGTATTGGCCGGGGTAGGCGAGGTCGCGGGCGAGATCCAAGTGAGCCACGTCCTGCGGGCCGTACACCGCCTTCAACGGCACGTCGGAGATCGTGCGGTCGACCGCACCGGATCCGGGGCCGACGCGCGGCCGTCCAGCCGCGGCGGAACCCTCCCAAGCCTGGTGCTGGGCCTCAAATTCCGGTGTAGCCGGTGCGCCAAGGCCGCTGGCGCGGTCGATCATCTTCGCCACGTGAACCCTCTTTGAATAGGTCTGTTCGAACCGATATTCTCCCAAAGCCCAGCACGCCCCGCAAGCGATTTGGTGGCAGCGCCGAACGGATGGGCCCATATGCAAGCATTCCGCCCCCTGCTCCTCGCCCTGCTGGCTACCCTCGCCGCGACCGCCGGGGCCGGCGCCGCACTGGGCGCTTGGCATTTTACCACGTCGTACGGGGAGTTGATCGTCACCCGTATTCCCGAGTACGCGCAGAGCGCGCCCGAGGTGCAAGCCTCGGGAGTGATACTGCGCGCGGCGAGCCGTCCGATCCCCGGCAACCCTGCGCAATCGGCGACCGACTCGTGGCAAATCGCCTACCGGACGACGGTAAGCCGCAAAACCACCCCGAGAGCGATTCTCGCGCCGCTGGCCAACGAGGAAGTCGCGGCCCAAGTATCCTCACGGATGCGCATTTTGCAGTACGGGACGACCACCGTTTGCGGCAAGCCCGCGTCGTTCTATACGGTCAGCGCGGACGCGAGCCAAATCGGGGCGCGGGTTTACAGCGTTCGCGTGATCGCGATCTTCGATACGCAGGCTTGGGAATCGACGCTCAACATGGTCGACCGCCCGGTCTATCACCGGCCCGGCGCGCTGCTGAAGCTCCTGCACGTCGCCCAAAGCTTCTGCGTAAAACCGAAGTAGCGCTTACAGGCCTTTGACGGTGGCGCGGGCTCGATTCGGCCGCGCGTGCTCGTAGCGTTCGTGCCCGTGCATGCCGAACTCGAGTAAGACGCGTTCGGCGGCGGCGTAGGGATCGAGCCCGACGTCGGCACGCGCCTCGAGTTCGCGATCGAGCTTGTGCTGCAATTCCCCGAGCGCGAGCTGCTTGACTTGATGGACGAAGGCTTCGCGGCGCTTTTCTTCGATTTCGCCCGTTTCGTTCAGAAAGGCAACGTGCGCCGCAATCGCCTCCCAGAGTTCGTCGATCCCTTGGCCGGATAGCGCTTGCGTCATCACCAGTTCCGGCACCCAACCCGTAAAGTGCAACATCTCCATCATCGACCGGATCTCGCGCCGCATCTGATTGGCCATCGGGTGGTCGGCCTTGTTGACGACGAAGATATCGGCGATCTCCATGATGCCGGCTTTGAGGACTTGCACCGAATCGCCGCTGCCAGGCTGCAGGGCGACGAGCGTCTTCTGTGCCAGCTCCGCAATCTCGATCTCGCTCTGCCCCACCCCGACCGTCTCGATGAGGATCACATCGATTCCGAAGGCATCCATGAGCAGCGCGGCGTCGGCGGTGGCTCCGGCCACGCCGCCCAAGTGCCCGCGGCTGGCCATCGAGCGAATGAAGACGTCGGGATCGACGAAGTGCTCGGTTAGACGGATCCGGTCGCCGAGCAGGGCGCCGTGTGAAAAAGGCGAGCTCGGATCGACGGAGATCACGCCGACGGTTTTGCCCACCGATCGCGCTTTGCGCACGATCGCCGCCGAGAGCGTGGACTTGCCCACGCCGGGCGGCCCGGTGAGGCCGATCGTCATCGCGCGGCCGGCGCGCGCGTATACGTGACGAATCAGCTCGGCGCCGCGGCCGGATTCCGCCCAAGAAATCGCCCGCGCGAGCGCGCGCATCTTGCGCTCTTCAAACTCGCGCAGCAGCGCGTCCAACCCAACCAAGCTCGACACAGTAGTTCTTGGATTGCGGCCGTGACCGCAGCGCCCCTTCCGCACCCGCGAACGGGTTTAGGGCGGGAGTACGGAAGGTTGTAGCGTGCTCGCCTTCGCGTTCGTGCTGGCCATCGCAACCGGCGCGCTCCCCCATTCGGCGGCGGCCCGGGTCGATCTCATCGTGCGCGACGTCATGCGCGACCGCGATATTCCCGGGCTCTCCGTCGGCGTCGTTCTCGGCAACCGCAGCGCCGCTCGCGCGTACGGATATACCGCCCGGTCGCGCGCCGCGCGCGTCGATCCGCGCACGCTCTTCGCTATCGGTTCGCTCTCGAAAGGCGTACTCGCGGCTGCCGCTCGCAGCCTAAGCGCCGCAGGACGCATCAGCATGGGCATGCGCGTGAGCGCAATCGATCCATCCTATGCGGCCGCGAGCGAGGTTACGTTGGCGATGCTGCTCGAGCAACGTAGCGGCATACCGGATTACGCGCAAATGCCCGCGTTCGATCGCTTTTCGCGCGAGCCGCAAAGCCCGCGCCAGCTCGTCGCGCGCGTTGCCGGCCTGCCGTTGCTGTTCCAGCCCGGCACGCAAACCGCATATAGCAACACCAACTACGTTCTGGCCGGAATGGCGCTCCAAGAAGCCGTCGGAATGCCGCTCCCGGCGATCGAGCGCGAGACGGTCTTCGCCCCGCTCGGGATGCAGGCAACGCATACGTGGCAGCCGTTCGTCTTCGAAGCCGATCGCGCGTGGGGAAACGTCGCGCCCGGCTCCGCGACCCTTACGTTCGGCGCCGCCGATCTCGAATCGAACGCGCCCGATCTCGATCTCTGGATGCATGCGCTCCTAACGCAGCGCTATTCGACCGGAGCGATCGGTTTTTGGAGCGGGAAGCTCTTCGGCGACCGCGTGACCGCGCAGAGCGGATACGTCAACGGCTTCTCGGCGTATATGTTACTGCTGCCGCAACGGCAGGCCGGCGTCGTGCTGCTCTGCAACGCCGATCGCGTGGACTTGGGGCCGCTCGCTCAAAGCGTCATGGCCGCGGCGTTGAACGTTCCCGACTAAATGCGTCGTATCGCGGCGCGGCTGGCCGCATTCGCCGCGACGGCCACGTTCGTCCTCGGACCGGTACTCGGCGCGCGCGTGCCGGCGTCGGCGCAAACCCTGATCCTGCCCCTCACCGGGCAACGCCATCGCGCGATTGCGACCGATTCGCTCTTTCACACGCTGTTCGCCGACTTCTATCCGCAGGACGATAGAACGACC
>DAHUXY010000111.1 GCA_027315505.1 Vulcanimicrobiota bacterium
TTGGCGCGACCTCGCGCCCCAGCATGGCTGCCGCTGCTAGCCGGATGACGTTGAACGTTCCGACGAGGTTGATTGCAATCACTTTGCTAAAATGCGCGAGCGGCTGCGGGCCCTCTTTACCGATGGTTCGCTCGGCGGTTGCAATGCCGGCGCAATTGATCGCACCGTGAAGGCCGCCGAAGCGTTCGGCCGCGCTCGCAATCGCCGCGCTCACGGCAACCTCGTCGGTGACGTCGGTCTTGGCAAAAAGCACCTGCGCTCCGAGTTCTCGAGCGAGGTGCGCGCCGTGTTCGCCGATATCGCAGATGACCACGTTCGCCCCGGCGCCTGCGAATTCGCGAACGCACGCCGCGCCCAGCCCCGAACTGCCGCCGGTTACGAGAAAGGTTTTGCCTGAAATATCCACACTAGCTCCTGCCTATAGACGTTCGAATATCGTTGCATTGGCCATACCACCACCCTCGCACATCACCTGCAACCCGTAGCGCGCGGAGCGTTGCTCGAGTTCGTGAAGCAGCGTCGTCGCCAGTCGCGCGCCGCTTGCGCCAAGCGGGTGCCCCAAGGCGATCGCGCCTCCGTTCACGTTGGTCTTCTCGAGATCGGCTCCGGTCTCGCGCTGCCATGCGAGGACGACGCTCGCGAAGGCTTCGTTGATCTCGATCGCGTCCATCTGCGCCAGCCGCAAACCGCAACGCTCCAGAATGCGCTCCGTCGCCGGGATGGTCGCCGTGAGCATCATCACGGGGTCATCCCCGATTGCTACCGATGCGACGAAGCGCGCTCGCACGCGCAGCCCATGTCGCTGCGCAAAGGCACGTTCGCAGAGTAACACGGCGGCCGCGCCGTCGCTAATCTGCGAGGAGTTGCCGGCCGTAATCGATCCGTCCGCGGCGAAGGCCGGGCGCAGCCCCGCCAGCTTCGCTAACGTGGTGTCGTCGCGAATGCCTTCATCCGCATCGTGCCCGTCGATCGAAACGATCTGCGTTGCGAATGCGCCGCGGTCGCGTGCGCGAGCCGCGCGACGATGCGATTCCAAGCTGTATGCATCGAGGGCTTCGCGCGAGAGATCCCAGCGCCGCGCAACCAGTTCTGCGCTGACGCCTTGATCGACCAGCCGCCCTTCGTACCGGGCCGCGAGCATCGGCCCAAAGCGCTCGCCCGGACCGTGCGCGAAACTCGCGCCCAGCGGAATGCGCGACATCGATTCGACGCCGCACGCGATGACGGCATCATATTCGCCCGCGATAATGCCGTTGGCGGCAAAGGCGATCGCCTGTTGGCTCGAGCCGCACTGCCGGTCGATCGTGACGCCCGGAACCCGCTCCGGAAAACCCGCGGCGAGCGCGGCGCTTCGCGCCACGTTCAGAGATTGCTCGCCAACCTGACTGACGCAACCGGCGATGACGTCATCGATGGCATGGGGACCGATGCCCGCTCGTTCGCACACCGCGAACAGCACGCGCCCGAGCAAATCGACGGGATGGATCTGCGAAAGGTTCCCGCCCCGCTTGCCGGTGGGGCTTCGTAACGCCTCGACGACGACCGCTTCTCTCATGCGTCGCCCCCGAGCGAATGCACGGCGGCCAGCGGAATATCCCGCTCGTTCGCCAGCCGCTCCCATTCTCGCGCGGTCCGCGTGCGAAACCGTGCGCGCAACGTTGCCGGATCGAGCGCGTCGGAGCCGAGCAAGGCTTTCAAGGCCTCGATAAAGTGCGGCTCCAATGCGGCAAGGGCGATCCAACCCTCTGCGGTTTCGTACACGTTGTACAGCGCCAGGCCACCGCCGAGCGAGCCGGTTGCGGCGGTTAGCCCGTGGAGCAACGGCGCCGCGAAATCTTGGGCGGCATCGACGATCGCGACGTCGCAACGCGTCGTCTGCCCCGTGCGCTCGCGAAGTAGCAGTGCCGCGAGTGCGGCGCTGACGGCACGTTCCGCGGCCGCGAGATCGGCAAGGACCGTGCGAGGCAACGCCGGGGCAGCGATCAGCCCCGCGCGTGCCTGATACGTCAGGTCGTGACCGGGCCTCGAATCAAATGGCGGGGCTTCCCCGAAAACGGCGACGTGGCAGAGACGCGGATGGTGAGCGTGCAACTCGTCCCAGCCAAGCCCCAAACGCTCCAAGGCACTCGCGCGCATGGCGCTGACGAGGACGTCGGCCCGCGCCAACTCGCGCGAGAGCACGGCCTCGCCGGCGGCCGATCGCGCATCGATGCGATGGACGGATTGCCCTTCGCACAACTGCGCGTACCACGCAGGCGCGGCGTGCTCCAGCGCATCGCCGCGCAGCGGCTCGATCTTGACGACGCTCGCTCCGAGCGCGAAGAGCCGGGCCGATGCGAGCGGGCCCGGAATATTCGTCGCCAGCGAGACGACCCGCAGGCCCTCTAAGGGACGTGCGATCAACGACGTGCGCTAGCGGGGGTACGCGAGAGATAGTACGCGACGGGCAGCGCAAAGAAAATCACGTGTGGCACGAGCCCGGCAATCACTCCGCCGAGCGTGAACGGCGCGACGCCGCGGGCTGCCAGCACGCCTTGCATTACCACGTCGACGACGATGCCCCAAGCGATCGTTCCGAGGATCCAATTCGAGAGCTGGTGCATGGCCTGGTAGACATAGGCGTACAGCACCGCCCAAACAATCGAGATGACGAAGTGCATCAGCAATCCGAGGATGGCGTACGACGGCGCCGTGAACGCCACGGGGCCGATGAGGGTGGACGCCACGAATTGCCACAGTCCGGGAATTTTTTGATGCGCAACGACGATCAGGAACGCATCGATGAGAACTCCGCCGATAATTCCGGCGACGACCGCCCGCTTGAAGAGCGTGGATGACATGGAAAACCTCCTACGACAGCTTATCTTTAGTAGCCAGCATAGACCCTGTAACTTACTTTTGTCAAGTAGGCTACTTAAAAATGGTGCGCTAGGGCGGCAAGATGGGCTTGCACGATGCCGAACGTGCGTCCCTCGTGCCAAGGAAGTCGTCTCGTCGGAAGCGTCGCTCGATCCCTGCTTGGGTCGCGCCTATGCTCCTCCTGCTCGTCGCGCTCGCCCTCGGGTGGGCGTTCTTTCACCCGGCGGCTCACAAGCCGAGCGGGCGTCGCGTCGCCGCAACGGCCACGCCACCGCCCCTCGCAGTGACGCCTGCTGCTACCGCGACCCCGCTGACGGCCACCGCCCCGCCAACCCTCACGCCCTCGCCGGCGGCATCCGCAACTCCCGTGCCGGCCATCTCGGCGCCCCCGGCGCCGCATCGCGCCGGGATTGCCGGCGGCCCGAAGCTCGCCCTGATCATCGACGACTGCGGACAGTGGATCGATACCGAACGCGGCTTCGTCGCGCTCCCGATTCCGCTCACCCTGGCCGTGCTGCCGTACGTTCATTATACGGCGACGATCGCGCGCGAGGCCTCGGCTGCGGGAAAGGGCGTCATGCTGCATTTACCGATGGAGCCGGTCTCGGAGATCTATCCCGGCCCGGGCGAGATTAAGACCAGCATGAGCAACGCGCAGATCGCAGCGCAGACGCAGGCCGATCTCGCGCAAGTACCCTTGGCGCAAGGCGTGAACAACCACGAGGGAAGCAAGGCGACCTCGAGCCGGCGCGTGATGGATGACGTGATGGGAGTACTCGCCGAGCATCCGGGGCTCTTCTTCATCGATTCGCGCACCATCGCGACATCGGTTGCAGCAGAGGTGGCGTCGTCGGACGGGGTGCCCAGCGCTTCTCGCGACGTCTTTCTCGATGACAAAGCGACGCTCGCCTACACCGAAGGGCAGCTACGGGAAGCCGCCGCAATCGCGGAACGGACGGGGAGCGCGATTGCCATCGGCCACCCGCGACCGACCACGCTAGCGGCGGTGACGGCGCTCTACCCCGAGCTCGAAGCTGCGGGCATCCGGTTCGTGCTGGTTAAAAGCCTTACGCGCTAACCGAGATCCAGCGCTCGGCCCAGCGGCCCAGCGCGTCGAGCGCCTCTTGGAGTTCGTGGCCGGAACACGTCAGCTGATACGTCACGCGAACGGGCGATCCCGAAGCGACCTCGCGGGAAATCAAGCCCTCACCCTCAAGTTCGCGCAGGCGTTCGGTGAGGAGCCGGTCCGAGATGCCGGGGATCGCCGCAAGAAGCTCGTTAAAGCGCCGGGGGCCGCCCAAGAGCACGCGGACGATCGAACCGGTCCACCGGCGACCGATCAGTTCCACAGCCTTGTGGAACCTCGGGCAGAGGGCGCCGTCGGGCGCGTGGAGGGGTTCGTGCAGATCACTTGACATCAAAATTCATCCTGTGGTATTCTGCCGACTAGCTTACCATAAGTAGCTTGCTAATGCAAGATCGGAATGGTTGTGGATATCGCGCTCCTATTCGTTCGGATCATTCTCGGTCTCTATTTCGCCGCGCATGGATCGCAGAAGCTGTTCGGCTGGTTCGGCGGCCCCGGGTTGGCTAACGCTGGAGGCTTCTTCGAGCAACTGGGATTCCGACCCGGGCGGCTCTTCGCCCTGCTTGCGGCTCTAAGCGAGCTTACCGCAGGCCTCCTGATTTTCTTCGGAGTGGGCGGGGCCTTAGGCCCGGCGCTCCTCGTTATGGTGATGCTGGTGGCGCTCTTTACCGTTCATGTCTCCAAGGGGTGGTTCGCCCAGAACGGCGGCGTCGAACTCAACCTGTTGTACATTGCCGGGGGACTGGCGCTCGCCTTCGCCGGGTATGGAGCCTACTCGCTGGATCGGGCGCTCGGACTGAATGTGTTAACCGGATCGGCGCAGATTTGGGCCGCGCTGGCCATAGCGGCCGTGCTCGCGGTGCTTAACCTC
>DAHUXY010000145.1 GCA_027315505.1 Vulcanimicrobiota bacterium
GCGACGTAGTTCAACGAGTCGGTCATGCTCTGGTCAGTTCCAGGAAGACGTCCTGCAGGCTTGAGCCGCGGGCGATGAGTTCGGCGGTCGGCTGCTGCGCGACGATCTTTCCGGCCCGCACGATCGCGATGGTCCGGCAGAGCGCCTCAGCCTCTTCGAGGTAATGCGTGGTGAGGAAAATGGTGAGCCCGTCGTCGTTGAGTTCGCGCAGCAGGTTCCACAACTCGATCCGCAATTCGACGTCGACGCCGGCCGTAGGCTCGTCGAGAATCACCAACTTCGGGCGATGGATCAGCGCTCGCGCCAGCGTCAATCGCCGTTTCATCCCGCCCGAAAGCTTGGTGTACTCCTGCTTGGCCTTCGACGCGAGGCCGAAGCGATCGAGCAACATGTCGGCGCGCTCGGTCACCTCGCGCCCGCGCAAGCCATAGTACCCGGCTTGAAAGATCAACACGTCGCGAATTGAGAGATAACGGTCGAAGTTGTATTCTTGCGGCGCCAGGCCGACGAACCGGCGCGCGGCGCGCCAATCGCTCTGCGTGTCGTGCCCGAAGATGCGGATCGAGCCGCTCGTCTTTCGAGCCAGCCCCACGACGGCATTGATCGTCGTCGTTTTACCGGCACCGTTCGGGCCGAGAAAGCCGAAGAACTCGCCGGATTCAACCCGTAGCGATATGTCGTCGACGGCGGTGAAATCGCCGTAGCGTTTAACGAGATGTTCGATCTCGATAGCGGGAGTTTCTACGGGATGAATCCTTTCAAGCGCTTGTACCGGTGGCGGCGAAGCGTCGCGATCAACTCCGCGCTTCCAGGAATCCCCGCATCGACCAATTGGGTTGCAACCTTCTTCACATCGAAGTCCACCCGGCGATGTTTGGCCTCCCAGCCGCCGCTGCGCTCGGTAAAAATCGCATAGCAAGCCCGGGCGTCGCCGTCCTTGGGCAAGCCGACGGAAGCGACGTTCACCAGCAGTTTGCCGCGCCACATGCGAACGTACGGCAAGTGCAGGTGGCCGAAAGCAATCGCGGTCGCCCGCTCCTGCCCGATCAGCCGCTCGAGCGTCGCGTCGTCGGCGTCCGGCCAGAGGTGCTCCTCGTCGTTGGCCGGGTTGGCATGGCACACGAGGAGTTGATTGTCGTCCTCGCCGATGCGCAGGGCGACCGGCAGATCGCGCATCCATTCCAGCCATTTGTCGCCGACGTCCCGGCGCGCCCAAGCAATCTGCGCGTCCTCTTGCCCGGAGCCGTCCGCATCCTCCGACGCAAGATAGCGTTCGGTATTACCGCGCACGCATTTGGCTCCCAGCTCTTCCAGGCGCTGCAGCACTTTTTTGGGCTTGGGCCCATCCAGGCACAGGTCGCCTGCGGCGATGAGCGCATCGGCGCCGCCCTGCCCTTGTAAGTCGTTCAGGCAAGCGTCGAGCGCGACCAGATTACCGTGAATATCCGAGAGAATCGCTACCCGCACGCTCCGTTAATCTCGCGTCAGGCCTAAAACGAGCATGGACGGCGTGAGTCCGATTTTTTCGAAATCGTAGAGGTCGATGCCCTCGACGACGATGCCCGCCTTGCGGAGCGTCGAGAGCGCGCTGCGATACCGCACGTCGGCGATCACGTGGTGCTCGCCCAAGCACAAGACTCCGGCGCCCAAATTCTCGCCGCGCTCGAGCACGATGGTCGTGAAACCGGCAAAGCCGGCCGGATCGACCTGATCGCAGGAGAGGACGATCGTATCCTTGGCGACGGCGCTCGCCACGGCACGGAGTGACGGCACGCCCGGAGCGAGCGCGACCTCGACCGCGCGATAGCCGTGCGCCTTCGCAACCGCGCCGAAACCGCTGCGCCCTAGAGCATTGCCGCGGGGCCCCACCCCGATAAAAGCGGTGTTGCCGGCGAGCAGCACGTCGCCTCCATCCAACAGTCCGGGCGCGGCGATGTGGCCCGCAAGCGGTACGTCGATCCGCGCGAAGGCCGCTTCCATCCGGTCGGCTTCGCCCCTGCGCCCCATTGCGGTGGGACGCATGAGGACGGCTCCATCTTCGAACGCGACCGCCGCGTCCGCCACGGCGACTTCGTACGGATCCTCGCCGCCCGGCTCCAAGACGATCGTCTCGACGCCGAAGTACGCCAACGTTTTGCGAAGGATCTCGTGCTGCTCCAGCGTTCGCTGGTAGATTGCTCCGGGCTCACCGGGCATCGTCTTGGCTCGCTCGATGCTCGCGGAGGGCCGCATCAGCACCGCCGAGCGAAGCTTACCGGTGGGCGTACCGATCAGTCGTGGTCCAAAAGCGATTGCGTCTGTCTTCATAGCTCTCTTTGGTTTTCAGGCGAACCTACGGCAGTGCCTGGTAGGGCGCCGGATAGGGGACGTCGCCAAAAAAATCGGCCATGTCCGTGGCTAGGAAATCATTCAACGCCAGAGGCGGCAAGCCCAGCAATTCCTCTTCGGTCTTTAGGACGCTCACGACCGAGAGGTGCGCGCGCCCTACGTAACCAGGCTTGGAGAGCGGGGAGACCACCAGGGCGAAGCTGCGCTGGCCGTTGACGTGATCGGTGGCGCGACCGGTCCCGTCGGGCACGATGAAGATCGCCGTTGACGACCAATGCGGCGTATGCGAGAGGAAGTCGACGATCGTGCCGAGCGCGCGGTCCGCATCCGACGCCCCCTCCGGCCCGGGTGCCGCCGGAAGCCAGACGTACGTGAACGCCGGCTGCTTGCCGGCCCGCACCAAGCGGCCCATGTCGGCGACAAACTCCTTTGCGCGTTCCGCGTCGGGGATCGCAGGATTGTAGCCCGGATAGTTGAGATCGACGTTGCCCTCGAGCGCCGCTAACGCGGGAACGTCGAGCGTATACAAGCCTCCCAAGCCGCCCGGCCCCGGAGCGTTGCGTGCGTGCGCGGAAGAGCGCCCATCGTCGTAACCCGAGAGTTGTACGGCCTCGCCGTAATCGCGGAAGCTGATACCGGCGCGCGCGAGAGCGTTGAACATGTATCCGCTGCGCGGGTAGTTATCGGGGTCTTGCCCGTGCGCGTCGAGCGGCTTGCGCCCCTCGTTGACGCGTAGCGTGCGCTCGGTGTACAGCGTCGCGGTCCCGCCCAAGGCGAATTGCCGGTTAGCGTCGCGGTTGGAATCGTCGGCGTAGAAATTATCGGCCAGCGCGTAGTTCAACGCCAGCGCGTGCAAGTTCGGCGTGACGCTCTGCGGATAGACGCTCAGCGCCGGATCGACGTTTCCGTGCGGCGTGCCGTCGGCGTTCTTCAGATCGCCGAACATCGCATCGAACGTCGTGCCCCCGATCGAAATCGTCACCACGCGATCGATCGCATGACTCTTCTGTTGCGAGCGCAACGGGGGAACGATCGCGTTGGGCTTGGCGACCGAGACGGTGCGTTGGTATCGCAGAGCGGTCAGCGTCGTCTTCATGAGATTGAGGTGACGCAGATCGATGCGCTCGAACGTCCCCCAGCCATCGACGCCTTTGGTATTGACGACGTAGAGAAAGTGGCCGTCGTTCGAGAGTGCGAGCGCGGTGGGATACCAGCCGGTGGGGATCAGGCCCAGGCGGTGCAGCACGACCGGATTATGCGCGTCGAGCACGGCGATCGAGTCGAGGCCGGCGAGCGCGACGTAGAGGCGCTTGGCATCCGGCGACAGCGCGACCGCACTCGGCTCCGTGCCGTACGGCGCGTTCGGGAAGAGACGCAGGTCCAGCCCGTCCAGCACGTGCGGCGTGTCCGTCAAGCCGAGGATCACGACGCGGTCGTCGTTGGAGAGCGCCGCATAGGCGAAACGGCCGTCTTTACGCAGCGCGATGCTGCCCGGATGCGCGCCGCCGACGACCGTGGTTCCGTCCGGAGCGGGATCGAGCCGAATCGTTCCGTTTCCGTCCGTGGCGCCAAAATCGCCGTTGGCGGCGAGCGAGAGGATCGAGAGGGACGATTGGCGATCCGGATCGCCGGTGACGTTTTGAAATTGCGGGGCCGCAGCCGGGCGCGCGAGCGGATGGTATTGCTGCAAGCCGCCATTCGTAACGTACGCGCGTGCGTTCGTCGCTACCACGTCGAACGGCGAGTACCCCACTTCAACGCTGCGAATGACGCGACGATCCGCGACGTCGATAGCGGTAACGCTATCGCCGAGCGTATCCGCAACGTACGCGGTGCGGCCGTTCGGGGAGACGTGAATCGATCCCGGATAGCTCCCTGCCGGCAACGCGATCGCGGCAGGCTCCGCGGTGAGCCGCCCGCCCGAGAGATCGAAGACGCGGACGCGATCGTTCGTGCCATCCGATGCGAGAACGATGGTTCGGGCCGGCTCCTTCGGATCGCGCAACACCGCAACGCCGACGTAGAAGTCGTCACCCGCGCGCTGATAGACGCTGGCCACGCGCATCGTTTTCGTATCCACGACCGCGAGCGAGAACCCGGCGACGATCGGTGCGGCGGAGTCGGGGCTCGTGAGGTCCGCGCGTTGATCGTCGTTGGAAATAACGGCATAACGTCCGTCGGGCGAGAGCGCCGCACCCAGCGGATTGGTCCCGACAAAGACGGTCTTTCCGACGGGCGCCGCGATGCGACCGTTGGGGAGCACGGCGTCGGTCGGATGACCCGGCGATGCTCCGGCGGGGCGCTGGCCGGCCGGCGCGGAGTACACGGTGAGCGGTGCGGTGCGGTGCACGGCACCCAGCAAAACGGCGGCTAGTGCTGCCGCCGCGAGGACACGGATATTCACCGCTCTAGGCTACGGATGCCGGACCGGTTCACCCTGCCCGGCAAGCAATCTCCAGGGCTCGAATCCGCCATTAGTCGTTCTCAAGCTTACGTAGGGCACGGCCCAAGCGAGCGAGTCCCTCGGCGGCAATCTCCTGCGTGAGATGGCCGAACGAGAGGCGCAGGGCCGGCGGCCCGGTGCGCGTGGGGTAAAAGGGCTCCGCCGGCATCACGAGCACGCCTTCGCGAGCGCACGCATCGAACGCCGCCCGGGTCGAAATGCGAGCGGGCAGCGGCAACCACACGTTGACGCCGGCATGCGGAGGGCGCACGTGCGACCACGGCAGTTCGCGCGAGAGCGTATCGACGAATGCGTCGCGGCGATCGCGATAGAGCGTGCGCGACGCCCGCAGATGACGCGCGTAGGCCGCAGAGCTCATGAATCGCCAGAGGGCGCGTTGCGTGAGCGTCGACGTGAACACGTCGGCGCGCACCTTGGCGACTTCCAACGCTTCGGCGATCGCGCCCTTGGCATAGAGATAGCCGATTCGCAGAGCTGGAAAGATCGATTTCGAGAGCGATTCCATCAGGATGACGCGCCCGTCGGTATCGAAGGCTGCCAGCGGATGCGGCGGGCTCGCATCGTACGTGAGTTGCCATCCGGTCTGGTCTTCGAGCACGATGGCGTCGTATCGCCGCGCCAGCCCGACGATCTGTTTCGCGCGCCGTTGCGAGAGGATCGCTCCGGTGGGATTTTGCGCGATCGGGCTCACGTAGAGCATGCGCGGGCGATACTCCGCAAAAACGCGCTCCACATCGTCGATCCGCACGCCGTCTTCGTCGCTACGCACCTCGACGTAGGTGACGCCGCGCGCATCGAAGACTCCCAGCGTCCCGGAGTACGCGGGGCTCTCGCTGGCCAGCACGCTGCGTTCGTCGAGCAAGACATTCGCAACGAGATCGGCGGCCTGCTGGGCTCCCGAACACACGATGACGTCCCGGGCGTCAGCGCTGCACCCGCGCGAGCGCAGCAGGCTCGCCAACACCCCGCATAGGTCCGGGTCGCCCGTCGACGAGCGGTACTGCATCGCCTCAGGCGGATCGTCGAGAAGCGTGCGCTGGAATGCCCGCCCGAAATCGTGGAGCGGAAACGATTCGGGAGCCGGGTGGCCGGTCGCGAGCGAAATCGCCCCGGGTGCGCTCGCGCGCGTGAGTTGCTCCATCACGCCCTCCAGCCGCTGTGCCCGCGCGAAGCGCCCGATATCGGGCTCCCAGCGGCGCGCGAACGGCATCTCGGGATCGGGCGGCGGCGCGACGAACGTGCCCTTGCCGACGCGCGAAACGACGCGGCCGCGCGCGGCCAGCAATTCGTAGGCCTGCGATACGGTCACGAGCGCGCATTGCAGCGTCAGCGCAAGATCGCGCATGGCGGGCAGGCGCTCGCCCGGAGCGAGCCGCTCCGTTTCGATCGCGCCGGCCAGCTGATCGGCGAGCTGGACGTAGAGCGGCCGCGGATCTGCGGAAACGAGCCGGAGATCGAGGTTATTTTTTGTCGAGCCGGTAGCCAATGCCGCGCACGCTCGCGATTTCGAGCGGTGCGTCGATCTCGCCGAGCTTCTTCCGTAGCGCCGCAACGTGAACGTCGACGACGCGCGTCGGGACGCCCGACGTATCGTTCCAGACTTGTTCCAGGATCTGCGCGCGCGTCAGCAGACGCCCCTCGGCTTCGGCCAAGAACCACAGCAAACGAAACTCGAGCGCGGTGAGCGAGGAGGTGGTACCGTTGTTCAGGAGCGTGTGAAAATCGCGGTCGAGCAGAGCGCCGCCGAGTTGCAGCGTGTTCGGCTTCTCTTTTTTGACCGAGAATTTTTCGCGGCGGCGCAAAAATGAAGCGATGCGCGCGACCACTTCGTTGCCGGAGAACGGCTTGGTGATGTAATCGTCCGCTCCCAGGCCCAATCCCAGCAAGATGTCCTGTTCCCGGGAGTGCCCGCTGACCATCAGGATAAACGCGTTGTTCGAATTCGAGAGCGACGTGCAGACGTCCAAGCCCGAGATATCGGGCAGGCCGACATCCAGGATCACCACATCGGGCTTCATCGAATCCGCCAGTTCCAAGCCCTCGGCACCGCTCGCGGTGACGCGCACTTCGTAACCGGCGCGTTCGAGCACCGTCTGCTCCAAACGGGCAACGTCCTCATCGTCCTCGATGACCAAAATCCGGGCTAGTGCCACAGCGCCCCTCCGTAGGTGCTAGACGTTCGCCTCAACGTCTTCTTCGTTCATTACCATCGACCGTCGGGCTACGCCTTCATCGATCGCGGTATCGGCGACGGCTTTGGCCACGATATCGACGACCCGCGGGTCGAAAACGCTGGGGATGATGTACTCGGCGCTGCGCTCCTCGTCGGTCACCATCGAGGCGATGGCGTAGGCCGCGGCGAGCTTCATCCGCTCGGTAATCCGGCTGGCCCGCACGTCGAGCGCCCCACGGAAGATCCCCGGGAACGAGAGCAAGTTGTTCACCTGGTTGGGGAAATCCGAGCGTCCCGTCGCGACGACGGCGGCAACCGGAGCAGCCGCATCGGGCATGATTTCCGGGGTGGGGTTGGCCATGGCGAAGACGATCGGGTCGCGAGCCATGGTCGCGATATGCTCGGGCTGGAGGATGCCGGGGGCCGAGACCCCGATGAAGACGTCGGTTCCGGGGAGCACGTCGGCCAGGCTGCCGTGACGGTTCTCCCGGTTGCAGTGCTCGGCGAGCCAGCGCCAGTGGGAATTATCGTACCGGTCGTCGCGATTGAGGGCTCCCGCTCGATCGACCGGGATCACGTCGCGAACGCCGGCTTCGAGCAGCATCTTAATCGTAGCGGTGCCCGCGGCCCCGCTACCCGAAACGACCACTTGGAGATCGCTCAATTCCTTGCCCACGACGCGGGCGGCAGTGATGAGGGCCGCGAGGATAACCACCGCGGTGCCGTGCTGATCGTCGTGCATCACCGGGATGTCGAGCCGCTCGATAAGCTTCTGCTCGACTTCGAAGCAACGCGGCGCGGAAATATCTTCCAAATTGATGCCGCCGAAGACCGGCGCTATCCGCACCACGGTCTCGACGATCTCGTCGACGTCGGTGGTATCCAAGCAAATCGGGAATGCATCGATGCCGGCAAACTGCTTGAACAGCATCGCTTTGCCTTCCATGACCGGGAGCGCGCCCAGCGGGCCGATGTTGCCCAACCCGAGCACCGCCGTGCCGTCCGAGACGACGGCGACGGTATTCCGCTTGATCGTTAACGCGAATGCCTTGGCCGGGTCGGCGGCAATCGCCATCGAGACGCGCGCCACGCCCGGGGTGTAGACGATCGAAAGATCCTGCCGGGTCTTGACCGGAATCTTCGGCTCTATGCGGATCTTGCCGCCGAGATGGGCGAGAAACGTCGAATCGGAGATCGAGATGATACGAAAGCCATCGAGCCCTTCGACCGCGCGCCGCACCTGCGCCGCTATTCCGTCGGAGCTCACGCTGACGGTCACGTCGCGGACCACGCGCGTACGCGTGACCGACCGCATATCGACCGCGGATATCAAGCCGCCGGCATCGCCGATCTCGTTCGCGAGCAGCCCGAACGAACCGTTTTCGTTCGGCATCTCGACGCGCATGATGAGCGTAAAACTGATCGAAACTTGCGGCATCATTTCCTCCTAGGTTTCCGCTCGACTATCTTCCGCTGACGGTCATCTCCGCGACCCGAAAGGACGGTGCGACCACCGAGCCGTCGAATCGCAGGTCGTTCGCGACCGCGTCGATTCCGGCAAGCATTGCGTCGATTTTGCCGGCGATCGTAAATTCGTCGATTGGATAGGCGAGTTCACCACGCTCGATGTAGAATCCGCGTGCGCCCCGGCTGTAGTTTCCGGAAGCGTGCTCGGTAGCGAAGCCGATCGTGTCGAGAATCAGGACTCCACGCTCGGTCCCGGCGACGAGTTCGTCCAGCGACTGCGCCCCGGCCTGGAGATAGAACGAGTTCGCCCCGATGCCGCCGCCGGTCGAGTTCCCGGTCGTCTGCCCCCCGAGCTTACGCGCGTAGTAGGAGTCGTAGAGGAACGTCCGCAGCACGCCGCGCTCGAAGACGGGCGTGCGGCGCGTGGCCACCCCCTCGCCGTCGAAGGGCGCGCTGCCGAGCTTGCCGGGCATGCGCCCGTCGTCCACAACGGTCACGAGCTCGCTGCCGATCCGGTCGCCCACGCGCTCGGCCGCCCAGGAATTTCCGGTGGCCACGTTCGCGGCCGAAATCGCCTGGAACAGTTCGTCCATCACGGCGGCCGCAACGTCACGCTCGAAAATCACCGGTAACCGCATCGTCGGAGGCTTGCGCGCCCCGAACATCTCGGTGGCTCGCCGGGCGGCGCTCCGGGCCACCCGTTCGACGTCCTCCAGCTCCGCGAGGTAGCGCGCGGCGGTGCCGTAGTGGGCGGTGCGCTTCAGCGGGCCGTCCTGAGCGACCGGGCCGCTCGAGCGGCCGGCTCGCGTCGAACGATACGAGGCTTGAAAGCCGGCCGAATTCGCGAGCGCGAGGGTCGAGATGCCATCGCCGTAATGCGACCCGCTCGAGTTTTGAATGCGCGGATCCTCGCGGATCCAGCGCTCGAGCGCCAGCACGTCTTCAAGCTTCGCGGCGTCTTCGCGATCGGCGATCGCAGCATCGTAAAGGGCCAAATCGGGGAGATCGCTCGCGCAAACGTCCGGTAGCCCGGTGAACGGGTCGGGCGCAATAGCGCCGGCTTGGTCCACCGTGCGCCGCAACGCCGCGCGCATGGATTCCGGGGAGAAGTCCGACGTTACGAGCGTTGCGTTTCGCGACCCGGTGAAGACGCGCACGTGCAGACTCTTGCCCGTCGACCCCTCCAGCTTAGCCACGCTTTCGCCGCGCGCTTCGATGTGAAATCGGCGAACGCTCGAAACGGTCGCTTCCGCCTGGTCGGCACCGAGCGAGAGCGCTAATGCGACCGCGCTCGTCGCATGCTCCAGGGCCTGCCCCTCATCCATGCTGGGTCCCTCCGACGGTGATGGATGCAATCTTCACGGTCGGCATGCCGACGCCGACCGGGACGTACTGGCCGCCCTTACCGCACGTATAGTGCCGTCGCGCTAACCGGCTATCGTTCCCGACCGCGACGACCTTCGTCATCGCATCCGGCCCGTTACCGACGATGGTGGCATTTTTCACCGGGGCCGTCACCTTGCCGTCTTCGATCAAGTACCCCTCGGCGATCATAAAGACGAAATCGCCCTTGCTGATTTCAACCTGTCCGCCGGCGAAGGATTTTGCGTAGATCCCGCGTTGCGTCGAGCCGACGATCTCGTCGAGCGTGGAGGATCCGTTCGGCATATACGTGTTGCACATGCGTGGCTGAGGAAGAAACCGGAACGATTGCCGCCGTCCGCTCCCCGTCGGCGCGACGCCCATCAGCGCCGCGTTGTGACGGTCTTGCATGTAGCCGCGCAGGATTCCATCCTCGACCAATACCTTGTGCGCTCCCGCGATGCCCTCGTCGTCGACGCTGACGCTCCCGCGCTCGTCCTGCAAATTCCCGTCATCGTAAATCGTCACCAATTCGCTGGCTACGCGTTCGCCGATGCGACCGCTGTACAGCGACGTGCCTTGACGATTAAAATCGCTCTCGAGCCCGTGGCCCACGGCTTCGTGAAGCAAGACGCCGCCGCCACCCGCGCCGACCACCATCGCCATTTCGCCGGTCGGCGCCGGAATCGCATCCACGTTGATCGTCGCGATGCGCGCGGCATCGCGCGCGAGTTCCTCGGGTGTGACGCTTTCGAAATACGCAAGCGAGGTGCGGCCGCCGTCGGCCGCATACCCCGAGCCACGTTCCTCATGCTCGCTTGCGATCGCCTGGATGCCTAGCGTCACCATGGGACGGTGATCGGTTGCGAGCCGCCCGTCGCTCGATGCGATCCAGACGTCCTGCAACTCATCGACGACGTGCGCGTTGACGGCCACGATGCGCGGATCGTAGGCGCGCGCGGCGATGTCGGCGCGCGAAAGCAAGTCTGCATAGCGTTCGGAGGAAGCGTGCTCCCGGCGGGACCGGTCGTAGACCGCGGGGACCTGGACGCCGGTAAGATCGATACGCCGTTCGCTTCCGTTCGGCGATGAACGCGCGACGAGTGACGCGGCATCGGCCGCCCGCAATAGCGCCTCGATCGAAAGATCGTCGGAGTACGCGTAGCCGGCCGTTTCACCGACGATCACGCGAATGCCGACCCCTTGCGCGATCGAATACGAACCGTCGTGGAGTTTTCCGTCTTGGAGCCGATAGGCGATCGTATGACGCCGTTCGCAGAAGACGTCCGCATACGTCCCGCCGGAGCGGAGCGCCCGTGAGATGAGGCGTTCGAGGATATCGCGGTCGAGCATCGGCTGCATGAAGATGTCCTAATCGTTCTAGAATGTCGAGATGCGATCGACTGCACGTACGATCGCCGAATCCGGATCGCCTGGTGACCCGTTGATGAGGAACGCGAAAATCACGCGCCCGTGATGGCGCGTGTTGACGTAGCCGGCCAGCGACGAAACGCCCGTGATATGGCCGGTCTTGGCCCGGACGCGGCCTAGAGCGCTGGTAAAGTCGTAATCGGTGAGGGTCCCGTCACGCCCTCCTTGCGGCAACAAGTCGTACAACGAGTGCAGCGGCCCGCGGGATTCATCGTAGGCGAGCACCGAGGCGATGGTGAGCGCGGAGACGCGATTGACGCGAGCGAGGCCGCTGCCGTCCACGACGTGAAGCCCCGGGGTCGGGATCGCGTGCCGGTGCAGAAAGCGCCACTCCGTGGCGATGCCCCCGCGATCGTCGCCCGCGCTACCGTCCTGCAATCCGACCGTGCGTAGCAGTTGCTCCGCGTAGTGATTGTCGGAGACGTAGAGCATGTGCCGTTCCAGCGTTCGTAGATCCGCGGATCGATGGTCCCACAAGACGCGGCTCTCCAGCGGCGCACGTTCCACCACCGGCGGCTTTGCGGTCGTGATGCCATGCTCGGCCAGCATGCGCTGCACGACCGCTCCGACGTACTGCGGAATGCCGTGCACGGGAAGCCAGAATTTTTCTTCCACGCCGGCCGGAATGCTGCCGTCGAGCCGAAAGTGGTTCGCCGCCAGATCGGCCGCGATGATGACGTCGTCACTGGAATTGCTCGTCGTTATCGCGCCGCGCAGGTGGATGGCACGGCTCGCCGGCACCACCACGACTCGCGCCGCTTGGCCGGGCGCCTGCCCGTAGACCCGGAATTCGGCGGTATCTTCATCGAGCGAGATCGCGCTGGTGGGCGCGTCGTAGTCCTCGTTGGCATCC
>DAHUXY010000156.1 GCA_027315505.1 Vulcanimicrobiota bacterium
TTCACCAGGCCGAATCCGGCTTCAATCGTGGACGTCGCCGGATCGTCGGCGTAGACGTTCGCGCCGAGCACCCGCAGCAATGCATCCATAATGCGCTCGCGCGCCGCCTCGGGCGTTAACGCAAGCTCGACGACGCGTTGCGGCCGCAAACCGACGCGCGGCGGCGGCTTGCCGACGCCCAGCCACTTGAGGATGAAGCTCATGGTCGCGAGCTAGAGCAGGCTGCCGCGGTGCTAGGGAGGTGGTGGGGACCTGCGATTTTTGGGCAATCGACAGGATGTCGACTTCCTTTTGCCGTTGCCCAAAAACGTAGGAGTAGGAAGCGCGCAGGATGCGCGCTGACGAACGGTCCCCACCACCTCCCTAGCACCGCGGCAGCCTGCTCCAGCTCGCGACCATGAGCTTCATCCTCAAGTGGCTGGGCGTCGGGAAGCCGCCGCCGCGCGTCGGTCTGCGCCCGCAACGCGTCCTCGAGCTTGCGTTAACGCGCGAGGCGGCGCGCGAGCGCATCATGGATGCGTTGCTGCGGGTGCTCGGCGCGAACGTTTACGCCGACGATCCGGCGACGTCCACGATTGAAGCCGGATTCGGCCTCGTGAACAACGAGCGCGTTCGTTGCACGCTGACCGTCTTGGAAGATGCGCGCACGCAGGTGCGCATCGAAGCCCTGTTTCGTGCCGGTGCGGACGTGCCGGCAGAGTCGCGCGCGGTCGACGCGCTTGCGGCCGCGCTCGCTAGCGAGCGGTGATGCGTTCGAAGCCGGTGTAGCGGCGAAGCGCCTGCGGGATGAGGATCGATCCGTCGGCTTGTTGCCCGTTTTCCAGAACGGCGAGCAGGGTTCTCCCGACGGCTAACCCCGAGCCGTTGAGCGAGTGAACGAATTCGGGCTTGCTCTTGGCGTCGCGTCGCGCGCGAATCCCGGCGCGGCGCGCCTGAAAATCCGTGCAGTTCGAACACGAGCTGATCTCGCGATACGACTGCGAGCTGGGCACCCAGACTTCGATATCGTACGTTTTGGCGGCATTGAAACCGACGTCGCCCGCGCAGAGCGACATCACGCGGTGCGGAAGCTCGAGTTCCTCGAGCAAGGATGCCGCGTGTTGCGTAAGTTGTTCGAGGGCATCGAACGATTGCTCCGGCAGGCTCAGCCACACCATCTCCACTTTTTCGAATTGATGCTGGCGGATGAGACCGCGCGTGTCCTTGCCCGCCGCGCCGGCTTCTTTACGGAAGCAGGGCGAGTATGCGGCGAAGCGTCGCGGTAACGTGTCGGCGGCGAGGATTTCGTCGCCGTGCAGCGCGGTGAGCGGCACTTCGGCGGTCGGAATCATGAAGAGCTCGGCGTCCTGGTCGGTAAACATCGCGTCCGCGAATTTGCTGAGTTGTCCGGTCGACCACATCGTCTGCCGCGTCACGAGATACGGCGGGGCGATCTCGGTGTAGCCGCGGTCGGCCGCGCGATCGAGGAAGAATTGCACGATGGCGCGCGAGAGCCGCGCCCCGGCGCCCTTGAGCACGGCGAAGCGGCTGCCGGAGAGTTTGGCGGCGCGTTCGAAATCGAGGATGTCCAGCGCTTCGCCGAGTTCCCAATGGGGCTTCGGTTCGAAATCGAATGCGCGCGGGGTTCCCCACGAGCGCACCACGACGTTGTCCGCTTCGTCGCGTCCTTCCGGTACCGAATCGTCCAGCACGTTGGGCGTCTGCTCCAGCAGCGTGCGTAATTCCGAACCGGGAGTCTCGGGCGAGCGTTCCCGCGCGCCTTCTTCGAGCGCGGCGATCTCGGCCGAGAGCGCGTCGATGCGCGGGCGAAGCTCGCGCGCGGCCGCGCCTTTATCGGCGGCTTTGCCGATCTCTTGGGAGATCCGGTTCTTTTCGGCTTGCCGTTGTTCCAGCGTCGTGAGCGCCGAGCGGTACTCCGCGTCGAGGCGAAGAACGTCGTCGACGAACGACGGATCGATACCGCGGCGCTCCGCGGAGCGTCGAACGCGGTCGGGATCGCGACGTACGAGAACGATATCGAGCATGAAGAAGCGCGCCTTTACTCAATTGCCGGCCGCACTCCTACCCGGAGCCGGGTTCGAAACCGCAAAGCTGCTTTCGCCGGGCGAGGCGATTGCGGCCTATTTCGAGCGCGTGCCGCTCGGTCCGCTCGGGGCGGAGCGGGTGCCGCTGGCGATGGCGTTCGGGCGCATCCTTGCCGAGCGAATGGATGCGGACGCCGATTACCCCAACGCGGCGCGCTCGTCGATGGACGGATTCGCGCTCGAAGCGGCCGCAACGCCGGGGGCCTTCGCGCTGGCCGGCGAGATTCGTATGGGGAGCGCTTGGGACGGCCGGCTGGCGGCGGGTTCCGCCCTGCGGATCCCCACCGGCGGCGTCGTTCCCGAAGGTGCGGATGCGGTGGTGCCGATTGAAGATGCGCGCGTTGAGGGCGGCCGCGTCTGGGTCGACGCGCCGGTCCCGAGCGGCGATTGCATCAGCCCTCAGGGCGGCGACATGCGCCGCGGCGAGCCGGTGCTGCCGGCGGGCCGGCGCATCGGCGCTCCGGAGCTCGGTGTTCTGGCGACGCTCGGCGTGGTGGACGTGCCCGTGCTGCGGCGCCCGATGCTGGCGGTGATTTCGAGCGGGGACGAGTTGATCGAGCCCGGCCGCGCTCCCGCCCCCGGGCAGATCCGCGATTCCAATCGGTACGCCATAGCGGGCGCGTTGCAAGCGATGGGCTGCGCCGTCCGTCACTATCCGATCGTCCCCGATCTTCCGGGGGCGCTCGAGGCCGCCTTGCGCGAGGCCCTTGCGGAGTGCGACGGAGCGATGCTCTCCGGCGGCTCGTCGGTGGGCGAGCGCGATCTCACCCCGGATGCGCTGGCCGCGCTGGGCGACCCCGGCGTCGTGGTCCATGGCCTGCGGGTGAAGCCGGGCAAGCCGACGGTGCTCGGGGCGCTCGGCCGGAAACCGATTGTGGGGCTCCCGGGCAATCCCACCTCCGCGCTGGTCATCCTCGAGGCGGTGGTAGCCCCGATCGTCGCGGCGCTGGTTGGGGCGCCCGCGCCGAAGAGCAGCGTCGATGCCCGCTTGGCCGGCCCGATGCGCAGCAACGCCGGCTGGACCTGGTACCTTCCGGTGAGCCTGGAGGATGAGCTGGGCGACTGCGTGGCGCATCCCCTCCCCTTGCGCTCGTCCGCGGTCAGTCTTACGGCGCGGGCGGCAGGGTATGTCATCATGGACGAGCGCGCTGAGGTCTTCGAGGCCGGCGACCGCGTTCGTGTCCACCGATTCTTC
>DAHUXY010000164.1 GCA_027315505.1 Vulcanimicrobiota bacterium
TGGCCACCGTCGCCCAGGATGTTGCTCCCGGCGTTGGTACCGGGGCCGCCGGTCTCTTGAGCGGCGACAGCCGCCAGCAAGGCCGGGTCGACCCCGTGACGGGCTGCGGCACGGGCGATTTCGGGCGCGTAACGCACCCCTTCCTGGGCCAGCTGGGTCTGAGCGAGCGGTGGAACGGTCATGGTGAACCCCCTTCCCTCCGACGGTGGCGTTTGACAAGACCCCGTCCGGGTTCTAGAATGTCCTAGTTGTGTTCGGGGGGCCTCGCCGCTGGTGGGGCTTCCGTTGTGCAACGACATTCGTTATGAAGAGCCGTTCGTATAAAGTCGATATCAGCGGGTTAATCGCCGGAGGCCGGCAGACGCTGCTGGTCGACGATGTCGTGCCCATCGAGACGTTCGAGGGTATCGAGTTCCCGCAGGCGGCTCGGGTGCATCTAGAATTGCGGTACGTCGATCGCCTCCTTCATATAGAAGGCCGGGTCGATGTCGAAGCGCATGGCGAATGTGACTCGTGCTTGGAGCATATCGTGCGGACCATGTCCGTCGGTATCGACGAGCGACTCGATCCGGGTACCGGTCGTGACGACGACCCATTCGGAGAGAATAATGTCCTGACGGGCGACCGTCTGGATATCGCCGATCTGACGCAGCAAACGGTGCTGAGCGAGATCCCGATGGGATTACGTTGCAGCGACGATTGCGCCGGACTGTGCGTTACCTGCGGAATCAATCGGAACGCGAGCACTTGTTCGTGTAGTAACGGAGACTAGACGTGGCAAATCCAAAGTGGAAAACCCCGCGCAGCAAAACGCGCAGCCGCCGTGCGGCAAACTGGAAGCTCGCCCCGGTCACGATCGTGGAGTGTTCGCAGTGTCATCAGCCCAAGCGCCCGCATTTCGCATGCGGTACGTGCGGCACGTACAACGGCCGCCAGGTCGTTGAGATTCGCGACGATCGGCACGGCCAAGATCACGCCGGTCACGACCACGCCTAACCGGCCGCGTTGAACCTCTCGGGCCTCCGCCGGCCTGGAACGGGCGGCATGAGCTCGTTGCGCGTCGGGGTCGTCTTTCCGGGACAGGGCTCGCAGAGCGTCGGCATGGGCGTCGATATCGCAGCCCATAGCGATGCGGCGCGCGCGCTGTTCGAGCGATCGAGCGAGATTCTCGGCTACGATTTGCTCGCGCTGCAACGCCAGGGTCCCGACGAGCGTCTTCGAGAGACGCAATACAGCCAACCGGCGATTTTTGCAACGAACGTCGCGCTTTATGCGGCGGTCGGCGCGAGCCTCGCTCCGATCGTGAGCGCGGGCCATTCGTTCGGTGAGATTTGCAGCCTCTACGCGGCCCGATCGCTCACGTTCGACGACGCGTTGCGCATCGTCGCGGAGCGGGCAAAAGCCATGCAGGCAGCAGCCGACGAAGCGCCGGGCGGCATGGCTGCCGTCCTGGGGCTCGAAGCGGACGCGGTCCGCGCCGTCGCGCGGGACGTCGCGGCGCAAACCGGAGCGCGCGTGCAACTCGCAAATTTCAATGCGCCCACACAGATCGTTATCAGCGGCGATCTCGCGGCGGTGCAAGCCGCCGGCGAAGCGATGCTCGCAGCGGGCGCGAAACGCGTGATTCCGTTGAACGTTTCGGGCGCCTGGCATAGCGCGCTCATGGAGCCGGCCGTCGAACGCTTTCGAGCGGCGGTCGAGGGCGTCGAATTCGCGATTCCAACGTTCGACGTTATTTCCAACGTCGACGCGTCGCCCTACCGCGACACCGCGTCGATGCGCGTGAATTTAGTTCGTTCGATCACGCGTGAAGTGCTCTGGCACGAAACCGCCGAGGCGCTCCTGTCGTACGGATTGGACCTCATCGTCGAATTCGGCGCGAGCGCGGTCTTAGGGCCGCTCTTCAAACGCATGCCCGGGGCGCCCCCGTCGATGGTGGTGAGCGATTTCTCCGGAGTAGCGAAACTGCGGGAACGGATGGAGGCGACGGCATGATGTTCGCGGGTAAAACGGCACTGGTGACGGGCGCGAGCCGCGGGATCGGGCGCGCGATCGCGGTCGAGTTCTCGAAAGCCGGAGCCGACATCGCCATTATCGGGCGCGATCTCGCGTCGCTCGAAGAAACGGCAGAGGCCTGCGTGCACGCCCGGATTGGGGCCCGTGCTCATATCATCGTCGCCGACGTCACCGATCAGGCCGCCGTCGAAGCCGGCGTGGCCGAGACGCTCGCACGTTTCGAACGCATCGATTTCGCGGTGGCTAATGCCGGCCAGTCGGCCGATGCCTTGCTGCTGCGCCTCAAGGCCGACGTCCTCGACCAGATGCTGTCGGTCAATCTCAAGTCTGCATTCTACCTCTGCGGGGCCGTCGCCAAGCCGATGATGAAGCAGCGTTCGGGGGCGATCGTCTTGGTCTCGAGCATCGTCGGCCTGATGGGGAACGCCGGGCAGTCGGCCTACGCGGCGTCAAAAGCCGGATTAACCGGCCTTTGCAAGTCGCTCGCGAAGGAGTTGGGGTCACGGAATATAAGAGTGAACGCCGTCGCGCCGGGCCTCATTGAAACCGCCATGACCGAAAAGATGCCCGACGCTGCAAGAGAGTACCTCATAAAGGCAGCCGCGCTCGGCCGACCCGGGAAACCGGAGGACGTGAGCGGTGTTGTCGCATTTCTCTGCTCAGAAGCCGCCGCATACGTGACCGGGCAAACGCTCGTCGTCGACGGCGGCGTCCTCATGTAATCGCTCGTCCCTCGCAATATAAGGAGAGGCAATGTCCACGTTCGATAAGGTCAAGAAAATCATCGTCGAGCAACTCGGCGTAGACGAGTCCGAGGTCACGCTCGAAGCGTCGATCACCGACGATCTTGGGGCTGATTCGCTCGATCAAGTCGAGCTCGTCATGGCGTTCGAGACGGAGTTCAACATCGACATTCCGGACGAAGAAGCGGAGAAAATCAAAACCGTCGGAGATGCCGTCAAGCGCATCGACGATGCTACCGCCGCAGGAGCCTAATTGTTCGACCAACTCAGCGACCGGTTAGGAGCGATTTTTTCGCGCCTCACCGGTCGCGGCAAACTCAGTGAGAGCGACGTCAACGAAGCGCTGCGAGAAGTTCGCATAGCGCTGCTTGAAGCTGACGTCTCGCTGGGTGCTGCCAAGGAGTTCGTCGCACGCATTAAAGAGCAGGCCATCGGGGCAAACATCCTCGAGTCTCTCTCTCCGGCGCAAACGATCGTCAAGCTCGTCCACGACGAACTCGTCGCGCTCCTCGGGGGCGCTGAGGCGCGCCTGCAGTTCTCCGATGCTCCGCCCTCGGTCATCATGCTCGTCGGCCTCCAAGGCTCCGGCAAGACCACCCAGGCCGGTAAGCTGGCCCTGCGCCTCAAAGAACAGGGGCGCCGCACGCTCCTCGTTGCCGCCGACGTCTATCGCCCAGCGGCAATCGCGCAGCTCCAGACCCTAGGCAAACAGATCGATCTGCCGGTCTACGACCAGGGCGCCGGCGATCCGGTGAAGATTGCGCGGGACGGGATCGCGGAGGCGCGCCGTCTGGGCATTTCCACCGTGATTATCGATACCGCGGGCCGGTTGCAGATCGACGAAGCCCTCATGGATGAACTCGCGCGTATCAAAAGCGCCGTCAATCCGAAAGAGATCCTCTTCGTCGCCGACGCGATGACCGGCCAAGAAGCAACGACGGTCGCCAAGGGCTTTAACGATCGCCTCGGCATCACCGGCGTCTTGCTCACGAAGATGGACGGCGATACACGCGGTGGAGCGGCACTCTCGATCTTCTCGGTCACGGGCGCGCCGATCAAATTCGTCGGCACCGGCGAGAAGCTCTCCGCCCTCGAGCCGTTCTACCCGGATCGCCTCGCCTCGCGAATCCTCGGGATGGGTGACGTTCTCACCCTGATCGAGAAGACGCAGAGCCTCTACTCGGCCGACCAAGCCAAGCAGCTCGAGCAGAAGATCGTCAAACAAACCTTCACCCTGGACGATTTCCTGGACCAGATGCGGCAGATGAAGAAGCTCGGCTCGATGACCGACATCCTCAAGATGGTCCCGGGTCTCTCGCGGGCGTTGCCGAAAGACTTCTCGATTCCCGAAAAAGATATGAGCCGTATCGAAGCGATCATTTGCTCGATGACGCGCCGGGAGCGCCGCGATCCCGCGCTGCTCAACGGCTCGCGTCGCAAACGCATCGCTCAAGGGTCCGGCACGCAAGTATCCGACGTCAACCGGCTCGTAAAGCAATTCGAACAGGCGCGTCAGATGATGAAACAGATCGGCGGCAAGGGTAAGGGCAAAGGACGCCCGCGCCTACCCGTTGGCATGTTCGGCCGCTAACACCAAAACCAACGAAAGACAAGTACATACAACCATGGTAAAGATCAGGCTGCGCCGGATGGGCGCGAAGAAACAACCCACCTATCGTTTCGTCGTAGCGGATTCGCGTTCGCCGCGCGACGGACGCTTCATCGAAATCCTGGGCCACTACAATCCGCGCACCGAGCCCAAGACCGTTGAAGTCAACGCCGACAAAGCAAAAGAATGGCTCGCAAAGGGAGCACAGCCGAGCGAAACCGTTCGTCGTCTCTTCGCCGAGAAGGGCATCATGGAGCGCGGTTTTGTTTCCGACGTGAAGCGTAAACCGAAAAACGAAGGCAAGGAATAAATGAGCGCGTTCGATGACGAGTTTGGCCTGTTCGGTGAAGAAACCGAAGAGCGGGCGGAACGTCGATCGACGCTTGGATCACGCAGCATCGCATCGGGCGAGACCGTTATCAACGATGTCGAACCCGAAGAGCCGCGTCCCCCAAGAACCGAGCGTCGCGAACGAGCACCCCAGCGCGGCAATACCGATTATGACGACCGGCGGCGCGCTCCGTCGCGAAATCGTCAACCGAGCGACCCGTGGGCGTCGCAGCGTCGCGCGACCGAACTATTGGAATTTCTCGCCAAAAAGCTGGTTGCCAAGCCCGAAGCCGTAACGGTCGAACTCTTCCAAGACGAAGAGGGAAAGCCCGTGATCGAGCTGGTGGTCGATCCCGAGGATTTGGGCAAGGTCATCGGCCGTAGCGGCCGCGTCGCACAAGCGCTGCGTACGATCGCGCGCGCGACGGCCGAAGGGCGCGTAAGCATCGATATTCTCGATACCGAAGAGGCCCAAGCGGCTCCCGATGACGACGCCGAAGGCTGATCTGCCGATCGGCCGCATCGCCGGCATCTTCGGACTACGCGGAGAACTCAAGTGCGATCCGACCACCTCGGGTCGCACGGTTTTTTCGGCCGGCGCGACGCTACGGTGCGTCATCGACGGCCACTCGCAGAATCTCAAACTCACGGGCGTGCGCGAACACAAAGGGCGCTTGTTGGTCCGCTTCGATGGTATCGGCGATGCGACGGCGGCGCAGGCGCTGGTCGGTGCGATGTTTTTCGCTCCCCGCGAACGTCTCGACGTCGCTGCGGACGAGTACCTCGATATCGATCTGGCCGGCTGCGAGGTGTTCGGAACGCTCGGCACGCGCTACGGCACCGTCGAACGCGTCGAGCACTACCCGCTCAACGATATGCTCATCGTCGATGGGCGCATGCTCCCCATGGTGAAGGCGTTTATCCGCGAGATCGATATCGCAGCCCGGCGCATCACCGTCGATGTGCCGCCGGGTCTGCTCGATGACGACGCGCTCGGAGAGGGCCCGCCTTAGCCGTTGTTATCCGGATGCGCCGTTTGATAGGCCTTGATGGTGGTCTCGACGGCTTTTTGTAGATCGTCGTTGGTCGCTTGCGTATGGTAGAGCGTTGCGCCGAAGCAGGCGTAGACGTCGAGCGTGAACGTGCTGCTCGTGTGCGCGCGGAATCCGCCACCGATGCGTTCTTGCGAGAGCGTCCCGGTCACGATCGTATTGTTGCGATTGGTACCGCAAATGGTATTAGCCTGTTGTGAGGCATTCGTAACCGCGATCGTCGGCGCCGCGACGTTGTAGTATACGCCGAGTCCACGCATCAGATCGTTCGTTGCGTCGGTGAGCATGCCGCTGGGAGCCGACCCCGCGACGCGCGCGACGATCATGCCACGGCTGGGTTTAGGCGGAATGATCGGGGCCGGCGAAGCCTTGGTCTTTGCATCGTGCTTGAAGAGCGACTGCACCATACCGCCGATGCCGCCTAAATTCATCTGCGCGCCGTTGGTAGACGTCGGGGCCGGCGTCGATTTGGGAGCCTGCTGGGCAAGCCCCTCGGTATCGATACCCGAGGCCTCCAACACCACGGTTCTGGCTTGAACCGCGAGCGACGCGGCGTCGTTCACATCGTATATTTGGCCGGATTGGGAGTAGGTGATGATACCGCTATTGACGGTGACGATCTGCTCGACGATGGCCGCTCCGCTACCCAGCGTCGTCATGTAGCCGCTGATGTAATAGTCGGCCTTTTTCGCTTTCGCATAGGTAAGGTAGTCGGCGCGCTTGACGTTGGTGCCGATCGCAGCGACCGTGACGCCGGGCGACGAACCGATCACCTGCGCGTAGATCTGCGCGACCGCCAGCCCGACTTTGGGCTGCAGCGTTCCGCTTTCATCGAACGGATAGATTACGACGGAGACCTGGCCGCTCGCCGCAGGCGAAGGAGCAGGGCTGGGCGTTACGAGCGCTCTGGGAGCCGGGGAAGGCCCGGCTGCAACCAAGGCAACACACGAGCACAGGATCATCACACCGAAGAGGCGACGCACGAGACTCCTTCCAAGTTAGTCTGAATCGATCATGGTAACGAACGCACGCAATGCAGCGTTCGTTTCGGCCGGGTTTTCGACCATGGCGAGATGCCCGGTATCGGCCAGTATTCGCGCTTTCGCTCCGGGAACCCGGTCGGCGATAAATTGCGCGAATTTCGGCGGCGTCATCACGTCTTTTTCGCCGCAGATCGCCAGGGTGGGGACGCCGATGTTCGCCAGCCGTCCGCTTGCATCGAAGGCATCGCAAGCGTGGAAATCGCGAATCGTCTGAGCCTGCCCTACCACGGCGAGCATGGCAACGGCGGCTTCGGTGCGCTCGGGCGTCGGATGGGCGAAAAAGTATCCGGCCAGCATCTGCGCCGCGGCGGGGAAATCATCTTCGAGGGCATCGAAGATCTCGGGTGCGACGCGCAGCTTCGCCCCGGAATCGAGAAGCACGATACCGCGAACGCGCGGATTCTGGCGCAACGCGATCTGTAGCGCGACGGCGCCGCCCATCGAATTGCCGCACAGGACCGCCTCGCCCACCTCGTGATTTTCAAGTTCGCGCTCGATCGCGTCTGCAAAGGCTTCGATCGTATCCGGCGATCCCGGCTTCCCGGGGCCGGGGAGTGAGGGGGCGATCGACTCGGGGAACGAGCGTCGCTGGGCGTCCCAGATCTCGCCGGTGCATCCGGCGCCATGAATAAAGACCAATCGCATCGGTTATTGTCGCTCCATAGCGATGGGAGGCGCCGTGCGGGCGCCGACCTCATCAAGCATACTGGTGCCGCCGCGATTACGCGCTGCCCATGCCGCGCAAAATTCGGCACCGTAGAGAAAAATCGAGCCGATCACGTAAAACCAGAGCAGCAACACTAACGGTACCGAAAGCGCACCGTAAATGTGGGAGAACGGCACGTGTAAGGTGTACTGCGTGAACGCGAACTGCAGCACCGGCCAGGAGAGCGCGGTTACGGAAGCTCCCGGCAGCGCGAAACTCCAGGTGAGTTTTTTGTTGGGTAAAAATCGATAGAGCGTCATCGAGATAACGAACACCAGCACGATCGAGATCAGGTAGGCGGAGAGATGCGTGAGGTTTTGGCGATCGCTGATATTCGCGATCGCCATGACGAGCGAGAGCGATATGGGGAGCGCCATCGCAATAATGAGGAGCGTTCCGATCGCGGGAAGCATGACGATCGAGAGCAGGACGCTGTGGAAGAAGGGACGGCCTTTGGGCACGTTGAGCGAGCGGTCGAGCGCGACCGTGATCCCCATAAAGAGATTCTTCCCGGACCACAGGATGAAGACGAGAGCGATGAGGCTCGATATACCGCGCCCGTAAATATACGACTGGAGATTCGTGGCGATGAAATCGTGCAATGCGGGCATCACCGTATCGAAGAATCCCAGCACGCGCTGCTCGGCGTTAGGGTAGATGTACGAGGCGAGCGTTACGACCAGCACCACGAGCGGAAACAGGGCAAAAAGCGCGTTGAAAGCGACGGCCTGGGCGAGGAAAGCGCATCCGTCGCGCGAGAAACGGACCCCCGCTTCTCGCAGGGTAGAAAAGAGTCGCTTCATCCGATGCGGTATATCGCGAAGTTGTGGCGGTATTCCCACCCCCTGCAACGGTGACGATCCGTATCAACGGCACTCCCGTAGCGGCGTATATCCAACCCTACCTGGCTCGCGGTCGCACGCTAGCTCCGGTGCGGCCATTCGCAACCGAGCTGGCGGAGCGCGTTTGGAGCGACCGCGGGGTGCTCGTGCTTCAGCGCGGCGGTAGAACGGTGCGGATACGCATGCTCGCACGCATGCCGGACGCCCTCGATCGCGCCTACGTTCCGATCGCTCCGATTCTCCGCGCGCTCGGGGCGCAGGTGCGCTACGATGCCCACCGGCGCGTGGTAGAAGTGCGGATCGGCAGCGCGAGGCCAATTGCAGCGCCCACACCGTTCATACCGCCGGAACAGCCTCTTCCTAAACGAGCGATCTTCACGCCGATGCCGGTCGCGACCGCGCGGCCGCATTGGGACGGGCCGGCCATCCCCCGGCGAACGCCGATCCCGTTCTCCGGGCCGACGCCCGGGCC
>DAHUXY010000175.1 GCA_027315505.1 Vulcanimicrobiota bacterium
GATGAAGCAGCCGGCAACGCGACGGTGTAGTTGTCATTCTTGTCGCGCACGAGGGTGAGCGAGGGCGCGTCGATCGCGATCGCCCGCACCCCGTAGCGATGATGGCTGCCGGGCAAGAGATCGCGCGCGTCATACCACACGTCGATCCGGCACACCGCGAGCACCGGCACGCCGTCCCTGCTGGCGCGCAGGTCGATCAGCGCGCCGTGCGTGGTGCCGAAATGAAACGCGCCGATCGACACCTTGTAGCCGGTCGCTGCGCCGATCGCCCGCGGCAGCACGTAACCGAGCACCGCGTGGCGGTTCGGCACGAGGAGCCCCATCAGGACGACGGCGACCGCCACCGCGGCAAAGCCCAAGCGCCTGCGCACGTTCTCTTAATACCCGCATCGCAGGCGCGGGCCTCCCCGCGGAGCGCGGTTAGAGGTCGAGGTTCTTTACCGAGCGAGCGTAGTCGAAGATGTACTGCTTGCGCGGTTCGACTTTGTCGCCCATCAGATCGGTGAAGATCTGCTCGGCTTCGATGGCGTCCTCGACGGTAATTTGCTTGAGGCGGCGATGGCCCACTTCCATGGTCGTCTCGGCCAATTGCTCGGCATCCATTTCGCCCAAGCCCTTGTACTGCTGAATCTGGAAGTCTTTGGGATCGGCACCGTCGAGCACGGTCTTGAGATCGGCTTCGCTAAACGCCCACCACTGTTTTTTGCCCTTCTTGATACCGTAGAGCGGCGGCTGCGCGATGTAGACGTAGCCGTCCATCACCAGCGGACGCATCTGGCGATAGAAGAACGTGAGCAGGAGGGTGCGGATGTGCGAGCCGTCGACGTCGGCGTCGGTCATGATGATGATTTTATGGTAGCGCAGTTTCGCGACGTCGAACTCGTCGCCGAAGCCGGTGCCGAACGCGGTGATCATCGTCCGAATTTCTTCGTTCGAGAGCACCTTGTCGAGGCGGGCTTTTTCGACGTTGATGATCTTGCCGCGCAGCGGGAGAATCGCCTGCGAATTGGGGTCGCGTCCGCCCTTTGCCGTTCCGCCGGCCGAATCGCCTTCGACTAAGAAGATCTCGCTCTCGGCGGGGTTGTTGTTCTTGCAGTCGACGAGCTTACCGGGCAGGCCCGAGCCTTCGAGCGCGTTTTTGCGGCGCGAGAGATCGCGGGCTTTTTTCGCCGCTTCGCGCGCGCGTTGCGCCTGCATGCATTTGTCGATGATGATGCGCGCTTGCTTCGGGTTCTCTTCGAAGAAGAATTCGAGTCGTTCGTTGAGGAGCCCGTAGACGATGCTGCGCACCTTCGCGTTGCCGAGCTTGGTCTTGGTTTGGCCTTCGAACTGGGGATCTTGCAGCTTCACCGAAACGACCGCGGTGAGGCCTTCCATGATGTCGTCCGTGGAGAGCGAGCCGTCGGATTCTTTGAGCATCCCGCGCTTGCGCGCGTAGCCGTTGACCGCGGTGGTGACGGCTTGGCGGAAACCTTGCAGATGCATGCCGCCTTCGATGGTGTTGATATTGTTCGCGAAGGCGTAGATTTGGTCGCTGTACGTGTCGGTGTACTGCATGGCCACTTCGACGTCGACGTTGTCGCGCTCGGCGTGCGTCGAGATGATCGGGTGGAGCGGGTCCTTCTTCTCGTTGAGCCATTCGACGAATGAAACGATGCCGCCGTCGAACTTGTAATTGCGTTCGCGCGGTTCCTCACCGCGCTCGTCGCGCAGCGTGATCGAAAGGCCGCGATTTAAAAACGCGAGTTCGCGCAGGCGCTTCTGCAGGACGTCCCAATGGAACTCGAGCGTTTCGAAGATTTCCGGATCCGGCTTAAACCACTGGTAGGTGCCGTTGGAATCGGATTTCCCGATCTTCTTGAGCTTTTGGGCCGTGATGCCGCGCTCGAAGCGCATCTCGTAGAGGTTGCCGTCGCGCTTGACGCGCGTGATCATCCACTCCGAGAGCGCGTTCACCACCGAGATGCCGACGCCGTGCAGGCCGCCGGAGACCTTGTAGCCGCCTTTGCCGAACTTGCCGCCCGCGTGGAGGATCGTCATCACGACCTCGACGGCCGGGAGCTTCTCTTCGGCGTGCACGTCCACCGGGATACCGCGTCCGTCGTCTTCGCACGAACACGAACCGTCCTTGTAGAGCGTGACGGTAATATTCTTCGCGTATCCGGCGAGCGCTTCGTCGACGGAGTTGTCGACGGCTTCGTACACCAGTTGATGTAAACCGCGCTCCGAGGTGTTGCCGATGTACATACCCGGGCGCTTGCGCACCGCTTCGAGGCCTTTGAGTACTTCGATTTGTTCGCCGGTGTAGTTACTGGACATGCGTTCGTTATCGTTCCGTTCCATAGATCAGGTCGTAGACGGTGTCGCCGAGTTCGTTACGAATCGTCGCCGGGGCGATGCGCTCCGGCGGGATTCCGGTTTTGAGCAAAACGTAAGAGCTCGCGATCGCTCGCTCGCGCCCTCCCCGCGACAGACGCCCGTCGCGTGCGACGCGGTCGAGTTCGCTGCGCCAGCGGCTCAAGAGGCGCCGCTTTTGCAGCTCGAACGCGGCCCGCGTTAGCCCTTCGAGTTGTGCCGCCGCGTCCGCAAAATCGATCCCGGGGGTTTCGTAGAGCATCTGAGCCAGAGCGGTTGCTCGCGACTCTCGTCGCTCGCTCGCGCACGGCACGCAGCGACTCGCTCGCCCCGGGGGGATCTGCACCCCACATCGATGACACTCTTTCCACCCGGCGCTCCGTTTCGCCCGCTGTTCGGCATCGACGTCGCGACGGAAACGCTCGACGGCTTCCTCCGCGCTCTGGGCCGGGGGGCGCTCCGCCCGCGCCTTCACGGAGCGCTCGTTCGCTTGAGGGCGTCCCGACGAGGGGGAGGAGGGCTTGGCCGCGATGCGCCCTACCCGAAATCGCAAGCGCGCGATCCCCGAGCGCGGCAGACGTTCGGCGATCTTGGCTAGGATCTGAGGCTCGAGGAATCCCAGCTGCTGGCTCCACGCGCCCGAGCTCGTCGTCACCACCAGCGCATCGCCGTTGATCGCGGCGGGTTGCGAGTGGGCGGCCATATTCGGCCCCACCAGCTCTTCCCACGCACCGCCGAGCAGCACTAGGGGGTCGGTGGCGGGCGGCGCCATGCCTTCGCGGGGGGTCCAGGTTTGCAAGCTCTGGCGAATCGGCTTCAGCATGCGACCTCCGGCCGAACGCTCGCTTGGACGACGCTATACACGTGGGCACCGGCGGGTAAGCCGGCCGGGAGGTGGGTCGCCGTCACGAAGGCTTGCTCGTACCCGCCGACCGCCGTCAAGAACGCCGCAGCCCGTGCTTCGTCCAGCTCCGAGAGCACGTCGTCGAGCAAGAGCAGCGGGGCTTCGCCCGAGCGATCCTTCATAACGTTATATTCCGCGACCTTGAGGGCGAGTACCGCCGTGCGTTGCTGCCCCTGCGAACCGTAGGCCGCCAGCGACCCGCCGTCGAGCCAGAGACCGACGTCGTCGCGGTGGGGGCCGGCGAGCGTGGTCTTACGGGCCCGTTCCATCGGTGCGACCTCGCGCAGCCGGGCGGCGAACGCGCTGCCGATACTATCGGCGGTCGGAGCCTCGAACGGGACGTTCGGGGCGTATCGCACGGCGAACGTTTCGCGGCCGGCGGTCCAGCGCGCGTGGGTCTCTTGGGCGTGCCGCCCGATCGCGGCGACGAGGTGGTTGCGCATCAGCATCACCTGAGTCCCCGACTCAACCAGCGCATGGTCGTAAATGGCGAGCAGTTCCTCGTCGGGTGCGATGCTGCCGCGCAATAGGGCGGATTTCTGCTGCAGGGCCTTCTGATACCGCACGAACGCGCGATAGTATCCCCGTTCTTCTTGCGCTAAGGCCATATTGAGAAAACCGCGGCGTAAGCTCGGGGGCCCGACGACCAATTGCAGATCGGCGGGGACGAACGTCACAACTTTGATGCTGCCGAGGAATTTTGCGTAACGGACGCCCTGCCCGTTGATCGTGTAGTGTTTACGCATTCCCCGGACGCTCTTCGTCAACGTGCAACCCAGGTGCACGACGCCCGCGCGAACGCGCGCGTCGCCGCCGATCACCGCAAGATCGATGCCTTCGCGAATGAGATCGCTCTCCCGGCCGGTCCGGAACGATTTGCCCGTGCCGAGCATCGCGATCGCTTCGAGCAGATTGCTCTTACCCTGCGCGTTCGCGCCGACGATGACGTTGAGGCCCGGCGACGGTTCGAGATCGAGTTGCGCGTAGTTGCGAAAATTGGAGAGCGCGATACGTGTTAGTTGCACGAGATCGCGCCGGCCGTCATTGCCGCAGCGGCATGAGCACGTAGAGTTGCTGGCCGCCTTCCGGTTGTTCGACCGGACGAATCGCCGCCGGAGAGAGCGGCCCGAGAAACTCGATGACGGTCTGGGCGCTCTTGATGTGGTTGAGCACCTCGACCAAGTAGCGCGCGTTGAACGCGATCGTAAGGTCTTCGCCGGTTTGTTCCACTTCGAGTTCTTCGTATGCGTTGCCCGAGATATCAGAACTCGCGGTGATGATCAGCGTTTGATTCGAAACCGCGAGCTTGACCATGCTGGCGCGATCGCCGGCGACGAGTTCGGCGCGGCGGAGGCTGCCGATAAACGCGGCCGTGTTCACCGTGAGCGAGCGGTCGAATTTCGGCGGGATGACTTGCTGGTAGTTCGGGTACTGCCCGTCGACCAGCCGCACGGTAATCGCGGTGTCGCCCGAATGGAACTGCAACTGGTTACTCTGCGCTCCAAGCGCGCTCACCGAAATCACTTCGCCCGATCCGAGGTTACGCGCCGCTTCGGCGAGTGCCCGCGAAGGCACGATGTATTTCTCCGTGCCGGTGATGCCGTCGTCGAGCGTGGTTTGGAATTTCGCCAGACGATATCCGTCGGTCGCGACCATCGTCAGCGAATTCCCCTCGAGTTCCAGGAGCGTTCCCATGAGCACCGCTCCGCGGGCTTCTTCGCTGGAGGCGGCAAAGATCGTCGCTTCGATCCCTTCGCGCAGGCGTTTGCCGCCGATCGTGAAGTGCGAGCCTTTGGTGGCTTGCGGAAGCGGCGGGTATTCGTCGGGCGGTAACGCGTGGAAATCGTAATTGCTGCGCTCGCACTTTACGCTCGCCCGGGTCGGCGTGCCGTTGAGTTCGAGCCGGCCGCCTTGGAGATTGCCGAGATAACTGGAAAAGAGTTTAGCCGGAACGGTGACCGATCCGGGTTCGGTGATGTCGGCTGCGAATGCGTGCTCGAGCGTGAGTTCCAAATCCGTCGCGCGGACGGCGATTTTGCCGTCTTCGGCTTGCAACAGGACGTTGGAGAGGATCGGTACGGTCGTGTGAGCGTTGACCACTTTGCTAGCCGCTCCGACGGCCGCTGCAATCTCTTTGGTGTTACACGTAAACTTCATACTCCACCGATCGTAGCGAGGCTCGTTTCGTAGTAAATATACTTAGAATGAGCCGTAACAGTAGTAGTGCGGTGCATTGCGCGGATAAGTCTGTTTTCGATAGTGCTTGCGGCACTTTTCGCCAAGTATAAGGTGTGTATCGTTCGCCCGCCTGAATCCACATAATCACCGCCGATGATCCCCGGTGCAGTTATCCACGCAGAAGGAGTGACCCTGTGCTGGAACCTGTTCACTACGGGTTCTGACACATCGCGATGAGCTGCCGAACCTTATTGCGGAAGGCTTCGTCGCGCTGCATCTGGTCCTTGATCTTGTCGCGGGCGTACATCACCGTGGTGTGGTCTTTTTTGCCGAAATCGCGGGCGATCTGCGGCAGGGAGTAGTCGGTGAGCTCGGTCGCGATGTACATGGCGATCTGCCGCGGGCCGGCCAGGCGCTGGTCGCGCCGTCCGTTGTCCATCTCTTTGACGGTGAGCCCGTGGGCGTTGGCCACGGTATCCTTGATCTTGGCGATCGTAATGCGGTGCAGGGGCTGCTGCCCGACGGCGCTCTTGAGAACTTCGGCCGCCAGGTCCAGCGTGATGGGCGACTTGGTGAGCGAGGCGTACGCGACCACGCGGATCAGCGCGCCTTCGAGCTCGCGGATGTTCGACGGAATCACTTTCGCGATGAACGAGGTGACCTCGTCGGGGACGGGGATCTTCTCGCTCTCGGCCTTTTTGCGCAGGATCGCTTCGCGGGTCTCGATATCGGGAGCCTGGATATCGGTCAGCAGCCCCCACTCGAAGCGGGAGCGCAGCCGGGATTCGAGCGTCTGGATCTCCTTAGGAGGGCGGTCCGAGGAGATGATGAGCTGCCGCCCGGACTCGTGCAAGGCGTTGAACGTATGGAAGAACTCTTCTTGCGTGGTCTCTTTGCCGGCCAGGAACTGGATGTCGTCGATCAACAGCACGTCGACCTGACGGTAGCGATTGCGAAACTCCGGCGTGCGGTTGTTCTGCAGCGCGATGATGAACTCGTTGGTGAACTTCTCGCACGTGACGTAGACGACGTTGGCTTGGGGATTGTCGAGCATCACCCGGTGCCCGATCGCGTGCATCAAGTGGGTCTTTCCCAGGCCGACGCCACCATAGAGGAAGAGCGGATTGTAGGCTCGCGCCGGCGCGCAAGCAACCGCTTGTGCGGCCGCGTGGGCGAAGCGATTGGAGTTGCCGACCACGAACTCCTGAAAGGTGTAGCGGCCGTTGAGATTCGCGGTCCGCAGATCGTCCAGCGAGCGCAAAGCCGCGCCCGCAGGGGCGATCCCCGGCGCGGGCGGAGCCGCTTCGACGGGCTCGGCGACCACGATGGAGAGATCGAGTTCGGTATCGAAGACTTCGCCCAATGCGATTGCGATCTGGGGCTTGAGCCGGTTCTCGACCCAGTCGCGGGCAAACTTGCTCTGCACCGAGACTTCCATCCGATTTCCGGTAAAGGAAACCAAGCGAATCGGTTTGATCCACATCTCGAAGATCGGCTTGGAAAAACGGCGCTCGAGCGCATCGAGTGCTGAAAGCCAGAGTTCATGCGAGATTTCGGAAGTTCCGACCGCAAGCGCCATCGTAGTACGACCCCATAACCAAACTGCGAAGTATCGGGCCGCTCGGTACCGTTGCCGGTGACGCGCGGTCGACGTGAGGACGCAATCGGTTGGCTTAATCAGGCGCCTCTCCTGCGCAAAATGGAGCCAATCTTATCCACTTATCCACAGCGAAAAAACAACGTATTTTCAACGTTTTCCCGTGACTGAGAAGGCGCTGAGAAGTGACCCTTGACAAGCACGAATAACCTTCTAAACCAGGCACTTGCGGCCCATACGGAGGGTACCCCGAGTGGTGCTTTTCCACAGGCTTGTCCACACGTGTGGAGAAGCGCTGCCGCGCGGGAGGGGATTCGCCTGCTCGGCCCCTCGTGGCGAGCGCTCGGCCAAGCCAAGGTTAAGGCCTCCCGGGAGCGCTCCACCGAGCGCTTAGCTCTGCGGTTGCGGGCCCATAACCTCTGGCCCTACCCCGGCTTTTGGTCTTGACGGGGCCGGGGGAGCCTGTCTATACTAAGGGGCTGTATGCCGCCGGTCTTTGGCGGCTATTTTTACCTAGGAGTTCGAACGACCATGAAGCGGACGTACCAGCCGCACAACCGCCGTCGCAAGCGCGTGCACGGCTTCCTCGAGCGGATGAGCACCAAGAATGGGCGCCGGGTTCTTTCCCGCCGCCGTAAGAAGGGGCGTCATCGCCTGACCGTTTAGGCCGATGCGTCCGTTTGCTAGCCTGCGCCGTAGGGCGGATTTTAGCCGTTTACGGCAGCGCGGCCGGCGCGTTGGGACGAGGCACCTCACGGTGTATCGTGCCGATGCCTTCCCCGCCGATCCAGCCTCGCTGGTCGGCATCGCGATCGGGGTCTCGATCGGAAAAGCCGTGGTTCGAAATACCTTGCGTCGCCGCCTGAAGGCGATTCTTCACGAGCAGCTTGCGGGCCGTCGCCTGCGGCTGCTTCTTGTTGCCCGGCCCGGCGCGGCCGCCGCCGACTTCGCGAGCCTCCGGGCCGACCTCGCGCGGGCGCTCGCCTGATGCGATCCGTTCTCGTCTTACTGCTCCGGGTCTACAAGCAGCTGATCTCGCCGCTGCTCCCGCCCGCTTGCCGTTTTTACCCAAGCTGCTCGCAGTATGCGCTCGAGGCGATCCAGAAGCACGGGTCCGTACGCGGTTCCCTGCTCGCGCTCGGGCGGCTCGCGCGCTGCCATCCGTTGCACCCTGGGGGCGTCGATCTCGTTCCCGAACGCTCGCGCCCTATTGAAAGGTAACCGTTGCACCTCTTACTCGCCGGGTTCCTGAGCCCGATCTTCGACCCGATCGTCGCGGGCATCTCGTGGGTTCTCGCTCACCTTACCAGCGCGTTCCATGGGATCGGCATCGACCCGGGCGTTAGCCTCGGCTTGAGCCTGATCGTCCTCGCGGCCCTGATTCGCATCGTGTTCTGGAAGCTCAACGTCGCGCAGTTCAAAGCGATGATCGCCATGCAGAAGGTCGCTCCGAAGCTCAAAAAGCTTCAAGAGCGCTACAAGAGCGAGCCGCAGAAGCTGCAACAAGAGCAGATGGCGCTCTACAAAGAGCAGGGCGTCAACCCGCTGGCCGGCTGCTGGCCGACGCTGGTGCAGCTGCCGATTCTGTTTAGCGTGTTCTACGCGGTGACGTCGCATCGCGATCTCTACGCGCACGCGTCGTTTCTGTGGATCGGGAGCCCGCTCGCGGCGCAATTCCCCAAGATTCTCGCGCAGAATTTGGCCGGCGCCGATATTCTGCTGGTGGTCGTATACATGGTGACGCAGTACGTCAGCATGCGCTTCACCACGATGCCGGCGACGGATCCCGCGCAGGCGCAGCAGCTCAAAGTGATGCAGATTCTCTCGCCGCTGATGATCGGGTTCTTCGGTTATCGCGCGAACTGGCCGTCGGCGATGGTGCTGTACTGGCTTTCGTACAACGTCTTCACGATGGCGCAGCAATTCTACATGTTGCGTAAGTATCACGAGCCGCTCTCGTTCATCGATAGCGAGCACGTGATTACCGAGGATCTCCCCGCCAACGGATCCGCTGCGACGGCCGCGCTTTCGAGCGGCAGCGCGGCGAAGAAGTCGAAGAAAAAATCCACGAAAGGCGCCTAACGACCGATGCTTTACGAAGACGATTTCGAGTTCGAAGAACAGCCCGCCAATATTCGCGACCGCAACATTCCCGGCAAGGGCGGCGCGCGCGAAGGCGGCGGTAACCGGCGCCCCGGCGGATACGGCGGCGGCGGGGGCGGCCGGCGCGGGCCCGGCGGCTATGGCGGCGGACGCGGTTACGGCGGCGGGGGCGGAAACTTTCACCGCGGGCCGAGCGCACCCGGGCAGGCGTTGCCCGAGAACGCCAAGCCGGCGCACGCGCTGCTCGACGCGTTGCTCAACCTCATGGGCGTGCAACACGCCGACATCGCCTACATCCCGCGCCCCGAAGGCGAGTATCTCGAAGTGACGGGCCCGGATCTTGCGATGCTGATCGGCCGCCACGGGAACGCGCTCGAAGCGATCAACCTCATTTTCAACAACATGATCAACGTGGGCGTGCGGAACAACCGCCGCTACTATACGATCGATGCCGAAGGCTACCGCGCCCGCCGGGCCGAGCAGCTCAAGAATCTCGCGTTCGAAACGGTCGAGCGCGTGTTGCTCGAAAAGAAGCCGCAGAAGATGGAGCCGATGCTGCCGTCGGAGCGCAAGATCGTGCATCTCTCGATCCAAGACAACGAGCTGGTGCGCACCGAGTCCGAGGGCGAAGAGCCCGAACGCTGCGTCGTCATCTTCCCGACGTAGCCGCCATCTAACCGGGTGAGCGCCGAGCGAACGATCGCGGCGATCGCAACGCCGCCGGGGCGCGGCGCGATCGCGATCGTGCGCGCCAGCGGCCCCGGCGTGCGGGCGCTCGCCCGGCGCGTCGTCCCCGAAATGCGCTTGCGCCCGCACCTCGCGCAATACGTTGCGGTACTCGATGCCGATCGCCGCGCGATCGATCGCGGGATCGCACTCTTCGCGCAAGCTCCCCGCAGTTACACCGGCGAAGACACGCTCGAACTCCAGGTGCACGGCTCGCCCGTCGTCGCGGGCGAAGTCTTGCGCGCGCTGCTCGCAGCCGGAGCGCAACTGGCGCGGCCCGGTGAGTTTACGCAGCGGGCGTTCATGAACGGCAAGTTGGATCTGCACGCGGCCGCCGCCGTGGCTGATTTGATCGACGCGGAGACGCGCTCCGCGGCGCGCGCGGCGTTTGCGAATCTAGCCGGCGGCCTGGCATCGGAAGTCCGCGCGCTGCGCGCGCAGCTCGGCACGATGCTCGAAGAGCTCGCCGGAGCGATCGATTTCCCCGACGAAGTTCCCGAGCCGCCGCGCGAGCGTCTGCAAGCCTCGCTGGCGGCGCTCGACGCTGCGCTGCGCGATATGTTGCGCGCCGGCGAGGTGGGGCGCCTCGTGCGCGAAGGCATCGCGGTGGCCATCGTGGGGCCGCCAAACGCGGGCAAGTCGTCGCTGCTCAACGCGCTACTCGGCGAAGAGCGCGCGCTAGTTTCGGATATTGCGGGGACGACGCGCGATACGATCGAGGAAGCGATCGTCATCGACGGCGTGCGCGTGCGCGTCGTCGATACCGCGGGCATTCGCGAACACGCGGACCGCTTGGAAGCGGCCGGTATCGAACGCACGCAGCGGGCGCTCGAAGGCGCGCGCGTCGCGCTGATCGTCGTCGATGCATCGCAACCGTTAACCGAGGATGCGCGAGCGCTCTTGGAGCGAACGCGCGATCGCGCGCGGGTGGTCTTTGCGAATAAGGCCGATCTGGGCACGGCGGCGGTGGCGGCGCTCGCCGGCGCTGTGGACGTGGTGGGCAGCGTGCGCGAACGAAAGACGCTGGACGCGCTGCGCGCCGCGATCGCGCGCGCCGGGTGGAGGAGCGAACGCCCCGACGTTGAGCGCCCGCACATCGCGTCCGCGCGCGAATTTGCGGCCGTCTACGAGGCGCTCGAAGCGCTCGAACACGCGCGCGCGACGCTCGCGCGCGGCGACGCGGGCGATTTTATCGTCGGCGATCTGCAGGCGGCCTTTGCGGTGCTGGGCCACATCAGCGGGGACGCGGCGAACGAGGAGATCGTCACCGGCGTCTTCGCGCGTTTCTGCATCGGCAAATAGCGCGACAAGGAGCGGGCCGGGCGCAACCGAAGGTCGTTTCGACTGGCTTTTTACGAGGTACCGCATGCTTCACGCACTCGCGCGTAACTGGTGGGCGCTCCTATTGCGCGGCTTTGCCGCCGTCCTCTTCGGCGGCCTGGCATTTCTGGTTCCCGGGACGACGATCTACGCGCTGGTCATCCTTTTCGGTGCGTACGCGTTCGTCGACGGCGTCTTTGCGGTTGCCTCGGCGGTTCGAGCGGCCGAGGCCCACGAACGGTGGTGGCCGTTCGTTATCGAGGGCGTCATCGGCTTGGCGATCGCGGCGGTCACCTTCTTCCAGCCGCACGTCACGGCGTTCGCGCTCTATATCACGATCGCCGTCTGGGCCTTTCTCACCGGCGTGCTTGAAATCGTCGCAGCGGTGCAGTTGCGCAAAGCGATTGCCGGGGAGCTGCTGCTCGTCGTGAGCGGCGTGCTCTCGATTCTCTTTGCCGCGCTGCTGGTTGCGTTTCCGCAAGCCGGCGCGTTGACGATCGTCTACATTATCGGCGCCTACGCGATGCTCTTCGGCATCTTGATGATCGGGCTCGCGTTCCGGTTACGCAACCACGCGGGCCCGACGCCGTAGCCGAAGCGTTACATCCCGGGGCCGGATCCGGCGCACGAGTAGTCGAGCGTCGTGCTGCAGGCCGAGATATCGACGACGGTGGTCTTGCCGCGGACGACCACGCGCTGATGGTGCGTGGGAACGTCGCTCGAGACGATGGTAAGTATGTACTTGCCGGGCGCGACGTTCGCGAAGCGGTAGGCGCCGCCGGCGCCGCTCTTGGTGGCGCGCGCTTTCGCGCCCGAGAGGGTGACCGTGATGCCGGGCATCGGCTGGCCCGTGGTCGCATCGGTGATGTGCCCCAGGAGAACGGCCAACGCGAATACTGCCAGGGTGGTAAGCGTACGGGTCTGCATATCTGCTAGACTAACAGATCGTGAACGATTTTAGAGCGACTGACGACGCCGGGGCGATCGTCGTGGGCGGCGGCCATGCGGGCGTTGAGGCGGCGCTCGCCTGCGCGCGCCTCGGGGTTCCCACCCTGCTCGTGACCGG
>DAHUXY010000183.1 GCA_027315505.1 Vulcanimicrobiota bacterium
GAGGCTTGCGCCGCCGCCTTCATCCACGACGGTGCGCGGCCCCTGGTGCGCGCGAGCGACGTGCGAGCGGGCATGGCCGAGGTACGCAGCGGCCGGGGCGCCGCATTGGGCACCCCGGTCGTCGATACCATCAAGGTCGTCGACCCCGCAACCTTGCTCGTCCAACGCACGCTCGACCGCGCAGCCCTCTGGGCCGCCGCGACGCCGCAGTTCGCCATGCGTCGCGATTTTTTGCGCGCTCATGCCGAAGCCGCTAAGTTTGAGGTGGACGCAACCGACGATATGGCGCTGCTCGAGCGGCTCGGGCTGGACGTCGTCCTCGTTCCGTCGAGCGCACCGAATTTTAAAGTGACGCTGCCGGAGGATGTCGCACGCGCCGAGCCGTTGCTACGCGAACGCGAGGCCGCGCTCGCGCCGGAGGATGAGACGCTGTTGGTGGAGGTCTTCGCCGACGAGGCACTCGCCGAAGCGATCTGCGCGGAATTGGAATCGCGCGGAGGATCGATCGACGCGATCGAGCGCGACCTTCCCAGCGGCATCGCCGTGCGGGCGCACGTACCCGCGCAGGGCCTTCGCGGCTTCGGCAGCCGCTTCGAGGCGTTCTCCGACGGCAGCGCGACGTTTACCGCGCGGGCGAGCGCGCGATGACGCGCATCGGCCATGGCTTCGACGCCCATCGATTGGTCGAGGGGCGGCCCTTGGTGTTGGGCGGCGTGACGATCCCGTTCGAACGCGGAGCGCTCGGACACTCCGATGCCGACGTGCTCGCGCACGCGCTCTGCGACGCACTCTTGGGCGCGGCCGCGCTGGGGGATCTGGGAGCGTACTTTCCCGATACCGACCCGCAGTGGAAGGACGCCGATTCGATGGCGCTGCTCTCGGCCTGCGCCGCCGAACTGGTTCGCGCGGGATACACGGTGGCGAACGTCGATGCCACCATCGTGGTCGAGCGACCAAAGTTAGCGCCGTACCTTACGCTGATGCGGGAGAATGTAGCTGCCCGAATAGGATTGAGCCTCGACGCGGTCAGCGTGAAGGCCAAGACCAGCGAGGGTATGGGATATACGGGCGACGGTAGCGGCATTGCCGCCTATGCGGTTGCCCTGATCGAACGACATGCTTGACGATACCGCCCTCGCTTCGGCCATGCAGCGCTGGGGACTGTTAGAACGGCCCGCTCCGGCGGCGGCCATGCGCTGGATCGCGCTCTTCCTCGATGCGTACGGGGAGCGGGTTGCATCGGCCGACGACGCCTTTGCTCCGGTTGCCGCGTTACGAGCCGAGGCGTGCGTCGTTCCCGCGCTCGAACTCGAGCGCTTGCGGACCCGGGAGGTGCTCTTTTTTCTCGATTCGGTGAGCCAATACGTCGACCATCAGGCGGAACTGCGCGGGCTGCCGATCGCTCACGATATCGCGCAGATCGCCTTGGAGTTCGGCCTGGACACGAGCGACGCGCTCTATGCGGTGCGCATGGCGATCACCGGCGAGCGCGAGGGGCCGCCGCTCGAGTTGCTGTTTCCGCTTCTGGGGCACGACCGGATCCTGATGCGCATCGGCGCGGTCAACTCGCGACTGCTGCACGGCCGGGGCTTGGAGACGATCCCCTTTGGGCCCGACGGCAAGCCGTTCGAGCCGATCCACGGGCATAAACCCGCGGCGGATGCTGCGCCGGAAACTGCGCGTTGACCGCAAGGGTTAGAATGTTACGAGTATGCCGAGCCCGATAGACACATTGTTGCAAGACCTCCGCACCCCGCTCGAACGCGATCCCGCGGCTCGCGGCTGGCTCGACGTCCTGCTGTCCTATCCGGGCTTTCATGCGATCACCGCCCATCGCTTGATCCATCCGCTCTATAGCGCGGGCATTCCGATTCTGCCGCGTTGGCTATCGCACGTCGCGCGTTTTCTCACCGGCATCGAAATCCACCCGGGCGCGACGATCGGGCGGGGCGTGTTCATCGATCACGGCATGGGCGTGGTCATCGGCGAGACCGCCGAAGTCGGCGACGGCTGCACGATTTACCAGGGTGTCACGCTTGGCGGAACGAGTCTGCGACACGAAAAGCGTCACCCGACGCTTGGGAAAAACGTCACGATCGGCGTCAACGCCGCCGTGCTCGGAGCCATCGTGATCGGCGACGGCGCCCGCGTGGGCGGGGGCTCGGTCGTCGTTAAAGACGTTCCGGCGAACGCCACGGTCGTCGGGGTTCCGGCGCGCATCGTGGCGCTGGACGGTAAGCCGGTTCGCGCCGTGCCCGATCGGCCTCAGGTGGACATGCCCGACCCCAACGCCGACGCGATCGCCGAGCTGCAACGGCGCGTCGCCGCGATGGAAAGCCGGCTCGCGGAGCTCGAGCCCGAGTCCGCCGGCACTCCCTGGTCGTGGGTCATCTAAACCATTCATGTCGTTAAAACTGCATAATACGCGCACCCGTCGCGTAGAGCGCTTCGTGCCGCTCCGCGGCCGCGAGGTGCGGATCTACGTTTGCGGGCTCACGCCCTCCGCGCAGGCGCATCTGGGCCACGCGCGATCGTTCCTGTTTTTTGACGTATTGCGCCGCTATCTGGAACATCTGGGTTATGCGGTGACGTACGTGCAGAACGTCACCGATATCGACGACCGCAGCATCAATCGCGCGCGGGAGACCGGCGAAGATTGGCACGCGATCGTTCGCGGATATTATGCGGATTTTAAAGCGTCGATGGCGCGGTTGGGCGTGCGCGAGCCGGATTTCGAGCCGTACGCAACCGCCTATATTCCGCAGATTCAAAGCATGATCTCGGCGCTCGTTGCCGGCGGCCACGCATACGTAACCGCCGACGGCATCTACTATCGGGTGAGCACGTTTGCGAAATACGGAGAGCTGAGCGGACGCAACGTTGAAGAATTGCAGGCCGGAGCCCGTATCGAAATCGACGAACGCAAAGACGACCCGCTCGATTTCGCGCTGTGGAAATTTGCCAAGCCCGGCGAGCCGAAATGGGCGTTCGACGGCTACGGCGACGGCCGCCCCGGCTGGCATATCGAGTGCTCGGCGATGTCGCACGCGCTCCTCGATCCGGACGGCGCCGGTTTCGATATCCACGGCGGCGGCGCGGACCTCATCTTTCCACACCACGAAAACGAAATCGCACAGAGCGAGCCCCTGATGGCGCACCCGCCGATGGCAAACGTGTGGGTGCATGGAGGCCTGCTGCTCTTCGACAATCGCAAGATGAGCAAGTCGCTCGGCAATTTCGAGCCGCTTTCGACGATTCTCGATCGCTACGATCCGGCCGCGATTCGCTTGCTGTTCCTGCGAACGGGTTACAGCAAGGTGATGAATTTTACCGATGAGTCGATGGCTTCGGCGAGCGCAGAGCTCGAGCGCATCAAACGTGCATACCGCACCCTCTCGGAAGGGGCGACGCCGGTGGCTACCGATCTGCAGGCGACCGGCTTGATCGCGCGGATCGAGGGAGCGCTCGATGAGGATATGAATCTCGCCGTCGCTCTGGCGGAGCTGCTGGCCTTTGCGAATTCGCACGAACTGCACGCGGCTCGCGCCGGGCGCGATGCGGCGCTCTACGAATTCTCTTACGCGCTGACGTTGCTCGGCATCGCGCCGCAGCCGTCGTGGCGCGAGGTTCCGGCGCTCGAATTGCCGGCCGATTTGCCGGAACGCCTCAAGGCGATGCTCGGCGATGCCGTTGCGCTCGACGGATGCGAGCCGCAGGCAGCGCTCGCGACCGTGATCGACGCGCGCAATCGAGCGCGCGCGGCCAAGGATTGGGCGAAGTCCGACCGGCTTCGCGACGTACTGTTGCAGTGCGGTATCGTCCTCAAGGACGCGAAAGGTGAAACGACATGGACGCTCGCCGGATAAACCGCCCGCGGGGCCCGGGGCCGTCCCGCGTCCCGAAACTCGATTTCGACGACGTGATGTACGGCATCCACGTCGTGGAAGAAGCGCTTGCGGCCGGAGAGGCGCTGCGCGAAATCCGCGTCTCGGACGAGCGTAAGCGCGATCCGTTACTACGGGCGATTCTCGCGACTGCGAAAGAACGCGGGATTGCGGTAAAGTTCGAGCAGCGCGCGTTCTTTAATAGCTTACCTTTCAAGACCCATCAGGGCGTCATCGCCCTCGCGCCGCCGTTCGAGTATGCCGATTTGAACGACGTCTTGCACCATCGGCGTCGCACCGGGCACGTGCTGCTGGTCTTGCTCGATCACCTCACCGACCCGCATAACGTCGGCGCCATCGTGCGCACGGCGGAGTGCGCCGGCGCGGACGCGGTCGTGCTGCCGGATCGCCGTTCGGCCGGGGTGAACGCAACGGTTCGTAAGGCCGCAGCCGGTGCGGCCGAACACCTGCCGATCGTTAAGGTCGCGAACATTAACGAGGCGATCCGAACGCTCAAGAAGGCCGGCGTATGGGTTGCCGGGGCCGACGCCGGTCCGGAGGCCGTGCCGCTCGGCACCGCCGATTTTAACCGCGATCTCGCGATCGTTATCGGGGCCGAGGGGGAGGGCCTGGCCCAGCTGGTGCGTCGCGAGTGCGATTACCTCGTGAGCATCCCCTTGCGGGGCAAGACGGAGTCGCTCAACGCCTCGGTTGCCGCAGGAGTGCTCCTCTACGAGGCCCTGCGCCAGCGCGCCTAGCCCTCGGCGAAGCAGGCATGCAAGGGCCCCGACCGTCGTCCTTGACGCTGGAGGGCGGCCCTTCTATACTAGGCAGGATGTGCCGCGCCCGACGGGCCACGGCCTGCGTTTTTCGGCACGTCGCACCCAAGAGGCTGATCGATTATGGCAATGACTCATCCCGCAACGGATGGTCTGGAGTACCACGAACGGGCTGACGAAGAGCTCGTGGCTATCGCGAAGACCGGCGATAATCTCGCGATGGAGTATCTGCTTAACAAGTATAAGAATTTCGTTCGCATCAAGGCGAAGAGTTACTTCTTGATCGGCGCCGACCGCGAGGACATCATCCAAGAAGGTATGATCGGCCTCTATAAAGCGGTCCGCGATTTCAAGGCCGACAAACTCTCGAGCTTCCGTGCATTCGCCGAACTCTGCATCACGCGTCAGATCATTACCGCGATCAAGACCGCGACGCGTCAGAAGCACATCCCGCTCAATCAATACATCTCGCTCAACAAGCCGATCTACGACGAAGATAGCGAGCGAACGCTGCTCGACGTCATGGCGTCCCAGAAGACGTCGGACCCCGAAGAGCTGGTCGTAACGCAGGAGGTCTCGGACGACATCCGTCAACGGATTCGCCAAAATCTCTCCGAACTCGAATCGCAAGTGCTCGAGTCCTATCTCGAAGGCAAGAGCTATCAAGAGATGGCACGCGACCTCGGCCGCCACGTCAAATCGATCGACAACGCGCTTCAGCGCGTCAAGCGCAAGATCGAGAAGAACCTCTCGGAGTTTGAGTTCCAGTAAAACCGGTTCGCGAACACGTGTGATAAGGGAGACGGCCGCGTGCGGCCGCCTCCCTTATCACTTCTCGGCGCCTTCGTGCGGGCTGCCGCCCAGTGCGAGGATCACCCGCGCGTACAGCGCTTCGCGTTCTTCGATCGGGTCGAGAACGAATGTTTGCGTAGCGCCGCCGGCGCCTTGCGGAACGATGCTGACCGTCACCAGACCCTTCGCGCAGATATCCAGGCAGCCCGTATTGATCGCGCGTATCCGCTTACCGTAGCCGGCCTCTTTGAGGCGCTTCTTGAGCCAATCGCGCAGATCGAAATCGCCGATACGCTTTGCAACGTCGGGCGTCTCATCCGGAATGCGTTGTTTGTAGCATTTTTCGCAGACCAGGACCGCGCCCGATTCGAGCCATTTGGGTTGGACGTCTTGCATGGGAGCTTTCGCGTTTGACGGATGGAGCCGACGGTGGGATTCGAACCCACGGCCCTTCGCTTACAAGGCGAAAGCTCTACCCCTGAGCTACGTCGGCATGGTGGGGCGGCGTGGTGCGTCCTTCGCTTCCACGGCTTGCGCGTGCCTCCTTCGCTACGAGCGAAGCATAACGCGGGCGGCGTTCCAGCCGGCTGCGCCCATGACGCCGCCGCCGGGATGCGCGGCCGCGCCGCAGAGAAACAGATGTTTAAGCGGAGTACTATAGCTTGCGTAGCCGGGAACGGGGCGAAACATGAAGAGCTCGTGTACCGGCATCGAGCCCTGAAAAATGTTGCCGCCGGTGAGCCCGAACGTGGTCTCGATATCGACGGGGCTGAGAATCTGGCGATCGATAACCGAGGCGGTAAAGCCCGGTGCGTACTGTTCGACGATCGCAAAGCAGCGATCGGCGAAGTCGTTCTTGATTGCGGTTGTCCATGGCCCGTCTTTGAGCGTATAGGGCGCGTATTGCACGAACATCGACATCAGGTGTTTGCCGTCGGGCGCGACCGTCGGGTCGACGCTGGACGGAATCGTGCACTCTACCACGGGAGCCTTGGACGGGTATCCATACTTCGCATCGTCGTACGCGCGCTCGATGAAATCTTGGTCCGGACACAGATGCACGGTACCGCGATGCTGCGGACCCGGTTCGGAGCCGGGGCACGCGGTGAAGTTCGGCAATCGCTCGAGCGCGACGTTGATTTTTACCGAGGCGCTGTCGTAGGGAATGCGCGCGACGGCCGCGCGGAAATCGTCGGGAAGCGTTTGCGGGTCGAGGAACTTCTCGAACGTGAGGTGGCAATCGACGCCGCTGGCGATCTGCTTGGCGGTGAACTCGTCACCATTTGCGAGCGCGACGCCCGTCGCGACGCCGTCTTTGGTGAGGATCTTCACGACCTCGGCATCGGTGCGAATCTCAACGCCGAGCGCGTTCGCCGATTTCGCGAGGGCTTGCGTGAGGCCGCCCATGCCGCCGCGAACGTAGCTCCATACGCCGCGCTTCCCGTTTGTTTCGCCCATGACGTGATGGAAGAGCACGTACGCCGTCCCGGGCATCGAAGGTGCCATGAACGCCCCGATAATCGCATCGGTCGCAAGCGTACCCTTGAGCTGTTCCGACTCGAACCAGCGGTCGAGGATCGGCCGCGCGGCACCGGTCAAGACTTCGATCGCTTCGCCCATGTTCGTGCCGAGTTTTTGCAGCTTGCGTCCCATCGATCCCATCTGCACCAAATCGCCGAGCTTCGGGCGTAGGAGGTTCGGCGGAATCTGCGTGAGGGTCGGCTCGACCACCGAGGCGACGCGTTCGAGCATCGCCTCGTATTTGGGATACTGCTCGGCATCGCGTTTGCTGAATTTTGAAATCTCGCGAATGTCGCTCTGCTTATCGGCTCCCAGCATGAGATAGCGCCCATCGAGGAACGGCGAGAAGGAGGCCGGATTGCGCTCGACCGCTTCGAACCCAAACTCCTTCAAGCGCAGATCGCGAATGATTTCGGGACGAAAGAGGCTGTTGACGTAGGCCGCCGTCGAGACTTTGAAACCCGGGAAGGTCTCCTCCGTCACGCAAGCCCCGCCGACGATGTACCGCCGCTCGAGCACCAGCACCTTACGCCCCGCGCGTGCCAGGTAGCAGGCGGTGACCAGTCCGTTATGGCCGCCGCCGATCACGATCGCATCATAGTGGGATTGCATACGGCGCTGGTCGTTCGACCGGGGCGTCTTTTTTCCGGTTGCGAGGAGTGCGGGCCTATGGTATCGTACCGAGGTCAACCGTGCCCCGAGGGGGCGAATGTGGGTAGGTGGCCGAGTGGTTAATGGCACCAGACTGTAAATTTGGCTCGCGAAAGCGATACGCAGGTTCGAATCCTGCCCTGCCCACCAGTTCCTTTCGCGGGCGTTGCATAATGGTAGTGCTTCTGCCTTCCAAGCAGACAGCGCGGGTTCGATTCCCGCCGCCCGCTCCAAAAGCGCAAGCCGTTGTAGCTCAGTGGTAGAGCACCTCCTTGGTAAGGAGGAGGCCACGGGTTCAATCCCCGTCAACGGCTCCATCGCCCGCCTACGGAGCGCACGGTGCAAGCCGAGCAGGCGCTGTGCCGTATCCGCAGGTTCGTTTGGCGGCCTTGCGTAAGAGCATGGTTGATGAAGCGTTCGACATTTGTCCGCAGCGCGGCTAGTGCGATGGTCGTTACTGCGCTCCCCCCGCTTTCGAAGCGTGCGTTGGCGAGCGACGTGGTCGATTACAGTTTGACCGCAGCACCATTTACATTTTCGCCGTCAGCAGGGGCGGCGTTCGCATCGCTCGCCTTCGACGGGCATCTGCCGGGCCCACTGCTTCGCGTAACGCACGGCCAGCGCGTACGCGTCGCCTTCACGAATAAAACCGACGTTAACACCTCGGTTCATTGGCACGGCATGATTCTTCCGAACGACATGGATGGCGTCGCCGGCATCACGCAACCGCCCGTCAAGCCGGGTGGAACTTTTCTGTATGAGTTCGCGCCGAATCCGCCGGGCACGCGGTGGTACCACGATCACGCGGGCCAACTCGGCACGGTACGCGGTCTCTTCGGGATGTTTATCGTCGACGATCCGCACGACGCGCCGGCCGACCGCGAGTTCGCGCTCGTCTTCCACGACGTGCCGAGCATGGCAAGCGTTCACGCGGCGATGCGCGGCACCAGTTCCGCACCGATGGTCGACCCGCCCGGATCGGTCGAGAATGCCGAAATGGCCGCGAGCATGTCGATGCCGGGCATGAAGATGTCGGACATGGACATGAGTTCGATGAAGATGGGCGATGAAGTCGCTTACCTCGCCCACTGCATCAACGGCGCAAGTTATCCCGCAACACAGCGCTTGCAGGTGAAGGTCGGCGATCGCGTTCGCTTGCGGATCCTCAACGCGAATCCCACGCAGACCCGGTACATACGGCTAGCCGGCCATCGCCTGCGCGTGACGCACAGCGACGGCAATCCACTCGAACGTCCGCTCGAGGTCGACGTGCTGCGCATTGGTGTCGCCGAGCGATACGACGCATGGTTCGAGGTGACTAAACCCGGCGCGTGGCTTCTCCAAGGCCTCTCGGTCGATCCCCTCGTCTATCAACAAGCGTGCGTGGTATCGACTCCGGGCATGGAGAGCGCGGCGCCGATGGGGAGCCCGCCGAGCATCGAGGGGCTCGACGTCTTCAGCTACGAGAAGGCCGGCGGGACCGGCACGGCCGTTGACGAGCGGGGGGTAACGATGCGGGTTCCGATGCTGCTCGGCGGCGGCAAGTACGGCTCCTCGATGTGGTCGATCGATGGGAAGCAATGGCCCAACACGCCGAAGATCGACGTGCATCGCGGCGATCGCGTGCTGGTGAGCTTTACCAATAAGACCGATATGGATCATCCGATGCATCTGCACGGGCATACATTTCGCGTCGTCTCGATCGATGGAAAGCCCCTCGCGCGCCCGCTCGCCAAAGACGTCTCGCTGGTGCCGGCAAACGGCGGCACGCTCAGCTGGATTTTCGACGCGGACTCGCCACCCGGCCGCTGGTTGCTGCACTGTCACAACGAGATCCACATGATGGACGGCATGATGACCGAGGTTCGCTACCTCACGTCATAAAAAAATGGGCGCCCGGCTCGCGGGCGCCCGATGGAAATTCGCCGCTTCGGCTTAGTGCGACTGGCGACGAACCACCGAGTTGAGGCGAACCGTCACGATCGAACCGGCCGGAACGGTCATGTTCTCGCGATTGTTCTTGGCGATCATGTAACCGCCCGCGAGCCCAACCAGGCCGCCACCACTGGTGTGGAAGATCGTCTTGCCGATCGCGTTACCGACCAACATGCCGCCCAACGCGCCGGCCGCTTCTTTCAACGTGTTGTTCTTCGTATTGGCTTGCATGCCGGTTACGGTCGTATCGACCGTATAGTATGCGCCGTTCGGTAGGACTAGCGTGCGGAAATGCATCGACAGCTTGGCCGGCCGCCCCTGCCCCGCGCGCTGCACTTCGGTGACGTTGCCGAAGAGTTTCCCGCGGACGACGCGTCCGCTGCCATCCGTCGACGTCACGTTGACGAGGGTTACGGGCTGGCCGACGTAGGCGTTCGCCGAATTGACGTCCGACGTGAGCGTCCCGTTGACGGTCGTGCCCGAATAGACTTGGGCGGACGCGCCGCCGATCGCTAGAGCAAAGGCGGCAACTAGAGCCGCAAGTCCGAGTCGTATACGCATTGGTTGGTGAACTCCCGTTTACAATAGCAGTGGGTTTGGTGATCTACCCGATCGTCTCTACGAAGATACCCATTAAAGCTTCCAGTCCAACCCTATCTCTGGAGGAAAAGCGAGCGAGCCTGGGGCTGTCGATATCGAAGACGCCGCGCCGCTCGCCGCCGAGCCGGAGGGGAATCGCGATTTCGCTTGCCGAGGCCGAGTCGCACACGATGTGATCACTATAAGTTGAAACGTCATCAACGATGACCGTAGTTCCCCGCGTGAACGCGGCGCCGCAGACTCCCCGGCCGCTGGGCAAGCGCGTGCATGCCGGGCGCCCGGCAAACGGGCCGAGGAGCAATTCGCCGCCGGGCTGGGCAACATAGAAGCCGGCCCAGTTGAGATCCGGGACCTCGTGATAGATGAATGCCGCGCAGTTCGCGGCGTTTGCGATAAAATCGGGTTCGCCGCTTAGCAACGCCCGTAGCTGTTCGCACAGCAGGTCGTAGTCAGGCTCCATGGGCGATACATGCGCCAAAAGGGGGCTGAAATCCGCGTCGGCTCCGCTCTCGGCTAAGGGTGCCGGCCCGGGGGCTCGCGAAAAGGTCCTGGGCCGGAGGACCTATGTGATGGAGCACGTGAAGGTCGGCGGTCGTTCGCAACCGGGAAGCGATCGACTGTTGATGCGCCAGGCAGCTACGTTATTGGCAGCCGATCTTTCGCTTGGAGAACTCTTCGAGCGACTCACCGAGATGCTGGCCGAGTACATCGACTCGTCGGTCGTCTTCATCGCTCTCGCGCGTCCCGATGGCCGGCACTCCATCGAATACCTCTACGATCACGGCGATATACGCCGTTATCCGCACATCGAATTGCCGCAGGGTTCGCGGGCGCGAGAAGTGATCCGGCTCGGTGCGGCCATTTGGGGCAATACCCCGGAGGTTTGGGCGCCGGCCGGCAGCACGGCGATCAATCTGGACCGGCCGTGGACCAACGATTCTCTCTCGGCGATGTTCGTTCCGATGACGGCCGGCGGTGCGACCCTCGGCTGCCTCTCGGTCCAGAGCGTTCGCGCGCAGGCCTACGAACAGTTCGAAGTCGATTCCGTCGCGGCCATCGGGCACTTTCTCGGCGTCGCGGTCCAGAACCAACGGATGTACCAAGAGCTGCAGCGCACCGCCGAGTACGATCGCCTGACCGGCCTTGCGAACTACGCGAAGCTCTCGCGCGAGATCGATGCCGCGCTCGGCCAAGCGACGTCGGTCGCCCCGGCCGCGATCGTGACGTTCAATATCGTCAATTTCACGATGTTCAACGAAGTCTACGGATACCTCGAGGGCGAGAGCGTCCTGTTGCGCGTCGCCGACGCTCTGCGCGAATTCGACGATGCCGATACGCTGGCCGGCCGGTCGGGGAGCGACAGTTTCATGGTACTGTTGCGAGCGGCTGCGCCCGATACGGTTCGCTCCTCCGTCGCGCGCATTCGGGAGCGCCTTGCGGAATTGGCCTACGTCTCGCGCGACCAAAACGTGCCGGTTAGTCTGGCTTGCGGTTACGTCCTCGCGCCGCTCGATGGCGGGTCGAGGCGCGAATTGCTCGCGCGCTGCGCGCAACGCACGCGCCGAAGCCGCATGCGCGCGTGCGAACCCATCGGCCCGGGGCACGAAGGCACCCTCGCTCTGCACGCCTCGTTCGAAGGGCTGGAGACGGTCTTGCAAGCGATGCTCGATCGCGACCCCTACACGAGAGCGCACGCGCTTCAGGCGCACGCCGTGGCGAAAGAGTGGTCGGAGTATAACCTCGCCCTCGACCGCGCGGCGCTCTCGACGTTCTTGCAGGCCAGTTTGCTGCACGATATCGGAACGCTGCTCCTACCGGATTCGGTCGTCGTTCGGCCCGGACGTTTGGATGCCGAACAGCAGATCGATATGCGCAAGCATGCCGCATTCGGACGGTCGATCTTAGCCGGGCATAGCGGCTACGAGTTGGTCGCCGAGATCGTCGGGCAGCATCACGAACGTTGGGATGGCGCCGGCTATCCGGATGGAATCGCCGGCGAGACGATTCATCCGCTGGCGCGCGCGATCGCCATTGTGGAGGCGTTCTGCTCGATGATATTCGATCGCCCCTATCATCGCGCCACGAGCGAAGACGCCGCGCTGCTAGAACTGCAGCGTTGCAGCGGTTCGCAGTTCGACCCGGCCCTGGTCGAGCGATTCGTGAACTGGCGCGAATCGCTCGCGATCCGTTAGGCGTTTACGGCGTAACGTTCACCGGAATCGTCGCGGTGTTGCCGCTTGCGTCACGTAGCTCGATCGTGCACGTGCCGCCGCCCAGCGGCGTGATCTTGAGCGCCAAATCCGCCGCCGTCGAGGCGAGGACCGTGACCGCCGCGATCCCGCCGCAATCGCTATTCGATGAGACTTGGTTCGCTGAGGTTGCGAGCGCCAATCGCGCGTGCGCCGCACCGGTTCCGTGTAGTTGTAACGCCGCCGGCTGGGTGAGAATGGCGCTCGTCGTCACCCCCGCCGGCTGGCCGGTCGCGTTCGGCCACGTCGATCCGTCCTCGAATCGTACCGATGCGATCGTGCACTGCACGGCCGGCTTGCCGAAGAGTTGTTGAAGGACGGAGGGTAGCGCGAACTGCCCGCCCCCGGCTTTGTAGCGGTGATGGATTTCTATACCGGGCGCAAACGACCCGACATCGCGGATAACGCTGTTCTGCCCGTTGATCGAGGTAGCGATGTTCACCACCGTTGCGGTCTTTGAAGACTGGTTGGTGAACTGCGCGTCGAGGCCGACGATTTGACTGGTGATGCTATTGGTATTCGAATACATCAAGCTGCACGAGTTCAGGGCGACCGGGGGGCTCGGCGCTGCCGATAGGGGGGCCGCCGGAGCCAGCACGAGCGCAAGGGAAAAGCCGACGCTCAGGAACGAGGAAGCATTACGCATGCCCGGGTGATTGGCGTTCCGAGAGTGTCTCGTCCTCTTTACGGATGCGCACCGCCAGCAGTCCCGCGTTTAAGAGCGAGAAGCCCAGGGCGACCCACGGCTCCCCCAAGGCGAGCGGAAGCACCGCGATCTCGCCGGCCACGACGACGTAGTTGGGGTGGCGGATAAAGCGGTATGGGCCGCGGCGCACCAGTGAGGCGCCGGGGACCGTGATGAGCCGCGTCGTCCAAAACGGCCCGAGGCTCCGGATTGCCCAAACCCGCAGGCCTTGTAGCGCGAAGAAAACGGCGACGAGCCAGCCGTTCGGCTCGACGGATCCGGGTAGATACACCAGCAACGCGACCAGCCAGCTTGCGTGCAGCACGATAAAGAGCGGATAGTGCTCGGCGCCCGCTTCGACGCCGCCCGCCGCCAGAAGGCGGCGCGTGTTGCGCTGCGCGTAACAAAGCTCGATGCCGCGTTGCACCGCCACGAATGCGACGAGCGCCAGCGCCGCGATCATGGATATTCCAGCAGTGTGAACGCCGCGGTAAAGCCCGGCCCCATCGCGCTCACCAGCGTGTGGCCGCAGCGCTCCGGCGTCAACGCGCCGCGCCGCATCGCGCGCTCGACGACGAACATCACCGTAGCCGCGGACATGTTGCCGTACGAACGCAGGATCTCGCGCGAGTCGGTCAACGCTCCCGGAGCCAGGCCGAAGACGTGTTCGAGCGCGGCGATCACTTTCGCGCCGCCCGGATGCGCGAGCAATCGGGTGACGCCGGCACGCGAACGCTGGAGCGGAGCGAGAAAATCATCCAACACGCGGCCGAATTCGGTTTCGACCAACGCCGGAATATCGCGTGAAAAGATCGCTTTCATCCCTTCGTTTTCGATTTCCCATCCCATCACGTCGAGCGTTTGCGCAAACGTGTACTCGCCGCTCGCGACGATCGCGGGACCATCCCCGTTCGTACTGAGAATCGCCGCTCCGGCGCCGTCGGAGAAGAGCGCCGTCGCGACGACGTTGCTCTTGGAGAAGTCGTCACGCCGGAACCACAGCGCGCACAGTTCGACGACCAACAGGAGGACGCGCGCGCCGGGATGGGCGCGAGCGACGTCGGCCGCGCGGGCCAGGCCCAAGGCTCCGCCCGCACAGCCCAGGCCGAAGATCGGCAATCGTTTGCACGTGCGCCGAAAGCCCATGCGCTCGATCAAACGCGCATCCAGGCGCGGCGTTGCGATCCCGGTCGTGGAGACCACCACGAGCGCGTCGATATCTTCGACGCGTAACGCCGCGTCCGCCAGGGCCCGGTTCGCTGCCGATTCGATCAACGCGAGCGCGGATTCGATGTAGAGCGCGTTGCGATCGGTCCAACCGTGGGGTTCGTAATACCACTCGATCGGCACGCACGAAAAACGCCGTTCGATGCCGGTATTCGCAAAAACCGGCATCAGACGTGCGATGCTCGACGAGCGGCTCCCAAACTGGGCGTTGACCCGCTGCATAACGTCGTCTTGGTCGAGTTCGAATGGCGGTACGGCGGTCGCAATCGCGAGCAGGCGCGGGTGGTGCTCCATGGGCGGTGGTTCAACGCGCGCCAGGGTTCGCCTCGACCTCGCGAAAGTATCGAAGGGATGCGCCATATCGCGTGGTTCGGTGCGGTACTCCTGGCCTTTGCCGGCTGCAGTGCGCGGCCGGCGTTCCAACCGCACGTGCTGCGGATAGCCGACGCATCGGATCCGGCCTCCCTCAACCCGTTGTTAGCGCACGATCAAACGACGATCGGTTACGATCTGCTCGTCACGCAGACGCTCGTTGGCCTGGATGCGCGCAACCACTTGGTGCCGGTGTTGGTGCGCCGCGTACCCACGCAAGCGAATGGAGACATCTCGAAGGACGGCCTCACGATTCGCTACCGGCTGCGGCGCGACGTGCGCTTTGCCGACGGCGTCCCCTTCACATCGGCCGACGTCGCGTTTACGCTGCGAGCGATCTTGGACCCGCGCAACCCCGTCATCTCCCAAGATGCTTACCGGCGCATCGCGTCGCTTCGGACTCCCGGCGCGCATACGGTCGTCATTACGCTCAAACGACGCTGGAATGCCGCCGTTCGCGAACTCTTCGCCGAGTCCGATTTTGCCTTTGGGATCCTTCCCGCGCATGCGTTTGCGTCGACCGAGCTCTCCCACGCGCCTTGGGAAGAGCATGCGTTCGGGACGGGGCCCTTTCGCGTTACGCATTGGCGGCGCGGCGGGCGGGTCGTCCTCGAGCGCAATCCGTATTTTCGGCCGCGCCCGAAGCTCGATCGTATCGTTTTGGAGATGATGCCCGACATCAACTCGGCGTTCATCGCACTGCGGACGGGCGGAGTCGACACGATGATGCTCGATGCCGATCAAGTCTCCCAAGCCCGCGCGCTGCCCGGCATTCGCGTACTCCGCACGCCGCTCAACGGGGTCATGTGGCTGACGCTGCAGAGCCGGTCGGGCCCGGCCGCCGACCCGCTGGTCCGCCGGGCGATCGCACGGGCGCTCGACATCGGTGAGATCGAGCGAAGGTACCACGGGCTCTACCCCCGGGCCGCGAGCTTTATTCCGCCCGTCATGGCGGGGTATGCGGCGCACCTTGCTCCCCCGCGTCAGAACCTCGCCCGCGCCGGCCGCCTGCTCGACCGGGCGGGCTGGCATCTGGTGCAGGGCCAACGGATGAAGGCAGGCACACCGCTGCGGCTGCTCTTCGTCACGGAACCGGGTCCCTTGGCCGGCATCGAGCCCATCGTCCAGCGCCAACTCGCCGCCGTCGGCATCCGAACCACGATCAAATCCTACCCGACGGCGATCTTTAACGCCCCGAGCGGCCCGGTTCGGGGCGGACGCTTCGGCATCTCGGCGGACGGGTTCATCGGCGGGTCCGACCCGGAGCAATCGGTGGTCTTTGCGTGTGGCCAAGTCGGACCCGACGGGAACAACATCGCCCATTTCTGTGACCCCGCCTTCGATGCGCTCTACGCCGATCAGGCAACGACGCCCAGCCCGGCACGCCGCAAGGCGGATTTCCTCGCCATGCAGCGCTCGATCGCGGCCGAGCGGCCGATCGTTCCCCTGAACGATATCGTGGACTTCGACGCTCTTTCGGAGCACGTCCACGGCTTTGCCCGGAACATGCTCGAATATCCCGTCGGCGCGGAGGCCTGGGACGTCCGCTAGGCGTAGCAGATTGCGGGAGCCGCGTGCGGCCGTAGCTCAATAGGATAGAGCGGTCCTCTCCTAAAGGACAGGTTGGTGGTTCGATTCCACTCGGTCGCAGATCTCGCCGGGCGTGGCGGGAACCCGGTTGCGCTGGGAAAAGCCATGTGATAGCATAGGTTGCCGAACGGACCGCCGGTCCGTTTATTTCATGTTCGTGGGAAGTAGATGGCTAAAAAAGAGAACCGCGTGATGGTCGTGATGGCCTTTACCGAGTGCAAGCGTCGCAACTACAATACACAGAAGAACAAGCAAAAAACGACCGATCGGCTGGAGCTGAGCAAGTATTGCCGTTTCTGCCGCTGCCATAAACCCCATCGCGAAACCAAGTAGCGATATAATAGACCGGTCCAGGCCGGTAATCATCCGGCCTAGGGCCGGTGAAGGTTCGGCGCAGCCGAACCCTCTAGGGCGGTAGCTCAATTGGTAGAGTTGTCGTCTCCAAAACGACCGGTTGCAGGTTCGAGTCCTGTCCGCCCTGCCAAGTTTTTCCAGGAGACAACGTTTAGGTGAACGACCAGAAGAAGAGTGCGATGACCCGGAGCGTATCGACGGCGAGCAAACGCGCGCAGGCGGTCGGTGGCCAGGATTTTGTCCGCGGCGTCATTACCGAACTTCGTCGCGTGACGTGGCCTACCCAAGAAGAATGGGTCTCCGCAACCATCCTGACGATCGGGCTCGTGGTCGGCATCGGCCTCTTCACCTATCTCGCCGATCAGCTTTTCGGATGGGTGTTCAGCGTGATTCACCCGCAGAATTTCTAAATTAAAAGAAGTACGTTGAACACTATGTCAGAGATCGAACAGCACGAACATGCCGGCCTTGAGGCCGATCTCGCTGCCGTGGACGCGACGCCCGAAGCTTCGGCCGAAGCTCCCGAAGCCGAGCTCGATGCCGCCGCCGAGACGCACGAGGCTGCGGCCCCGCGCCCGGCTACGCCCAAGGATGACCGGAACTGGTTCGTGATTCACACCTATTCCGGGTACGAGAATAAGGTGAAGGCGAATCTCGAACGCCGCATTCATTCGATGGGTATGCAGGACAAGATTTTCCGCGTGCTCGTCCCGATGGAAGACGAAGTCGAGTTCAAGGACGGCAAGCGCAAGATCTCTCCGAAGAAAGTATTCCCCGGCTACGTCCTGGTCGAGATGATCATGGACGACCAGTCGTGGTACGTGGTGCGCAACACGCAGGGCGTGACCGGCTTCGTCGGCAGCCCGGGCCCCGGTGAGAAACCGGTGCCGCTTCAAGATAAAGAAGTCAAGACGATCCTCAAGCAGATGGGCATCGAAGCGCCCAAGCTCAAGATCGACTTTGCCAAGGGCGATCGCGTCAAAGTTACCTCGGGCCCGTTCTTCGATTTCACCGGTGTGGTGGACGAGATCGCCCCGGAAAAGGAACGTCTGCGCGCGCTAATCTCGATCTTCGGCCGCGAAACGCCTGTCGAACTCGAGTTCTTCCAGGTCGAAAAAGTCTAGTCGGCCGAACCTTTCTCGCGCGCACGACCCCGGCGCGCGAGATTGCACACGGGGGCAGAAGCGACGCATCGGCGTTGCATCGTTAAGGAGACATCATGGCTAAAAAAGTTACCGGTAAGATCGGTTTACAACTCCCTGCGGGTAAAGCGACGCCCGCGCCGCCGGTCGGCCCGGCGCTCGGGCCGTACTCCCTGAATATCATGGACTTCTGCAAGCAGTACAACGAACGTACGGCTTCGCAAGTCGGCATGATCATTCCGGTCGAGATTACGGCATACGAAGACCGCACGTTCACGTTTATCACCAAGACGCCGCCGGCGTCGTTTCTCATCAAGCAGGCGCTGAAAATCGAATCGGGTTCCAAGGAGCCCAATCGCAATAAGGTCGGCAAGCTGACCCAAGCGCAACTCGAAGAGATCGCCAAGGTGAAGATGCCCGACATCAACGCCAACGACATGGACGCCGCAAAGAAGATCATCGGCGGCACCGCTCGTTCGATGGGCGTGGAGGTAGCCGAATAATGCCACAGCATCACGGAAAGCGATTCAATAAGCTCGCCGAGAGCATCGATAAAAAAGCGCTCTTCTCGATCGCCGAAGCTATCGAGCTGATCAAGAAGAACGCCAACGCGAAATTCAACGAAACGGTCGAAGCGCACATTCGTTTGGGCGTCGATCCGAAGAAGAGCGATCAAAACGTGCGCGGCACGGTGTTGCTCCCGCACGGAACGGGCCGCACCGTTCGCGTCATCGCGTTCGCCAAAGGCGATAAGGCCAAAGAGGCGCAAGAGGCCGGCGCCGATATCGTCGGCGATCAGGATCTCATCGACAAACTCAAAGCCGGATTCACCGAATTCGACGTTGCGGTTGCGACGCCGGACATGATGGCGGCGGTCGGCAAGGAACTCGGGCGCATCCTCGCTCAGAAGATGCCGAACCCGAAGGCCGGCACCGTCTCCGCCAACATCGGCAACGCGATTCGCGACATCAAAGCGGGTAAGGTGGAGTACCGTCTCGATAAGACCGGGATCATTCACACGATCGTCGGCAAAGCGAGCTTCGACCAAGCGCAGCTGCTCGATAACGTCAGCACGTTGATGGATGCCATCGTTCGCGCCAAACCGGCGGCGGCGAAGGGTACGTACCTCAAGAGCGTGACGCTTGCGAGCACGATGGGCCCCGGCATCAAGGTCGATCCGAACCGCGTGAAAGTTACCGCCTAACCATCTCGCGTATCCCATAAAAACGACGGCCTCGCTTGCAGAAGCGAGGCCGTCGTTTTCGTTGGCGGGGAGGAGCTTAGAAGGCTGCGGTGCCGTTCGGAGTTCCCCAGCCGGTCGGCCCGTCGTAGCCGACGCCCGCGTTGCAGATGTAGAGGTAGGACGACGAGCAGGTCCCGTTGCTGCCGCTCGTGACGTCGTTGAGCGCAGACGTGCCGCCGTGGGCCCAGATGCCTTGCGCGGCGTTCTGCGTCGACGCATTGCCCGCCAGGGCGAAGACCGATGCCGTCAGCGGGCTGGAGACGCTGGTGCCGCCGAAGACGAGCCAGCCGGAGGCGCCTTGATACGCGTAGCTATCGTAAACGGCAACGCCGGTATTCGGATCTGCCACGGCCGAGACGTCGGCCTCGGAGCGCATCGTGCAGCCCTTGTCGGTCTGCCACGAGGGCTTGGCGACGTATGCGCTGCAGCCGCTTCCGCTGCCGCTCCAAGCGGTTTCGCTCCATCCGCGGGTCGTGCTGGAGCGCGAGAGGCTGGTGCCCCCGACGCAGACGACCGTTGCGTACGAACACGGCTGCGACGCGCCGGTTCCGGAGTCGCCGGCGCTCGCCGTGATGATGATTCCGGCGTGAGCGTATGCGGAGTTGGTCGCGCCCGATTCCGAGCCGCCGTAGCTGTTGCTGATCTCGGTTGCGTGCAGTGCCGCAGCCTCGTTGACCGCGGTGTCGAGGTTGGCGTTGGTCGCCGAACTCGCCTCAACCAAGATGATGTGGCAGTTCGGGCAGATCGCCGAGACCATATCCAAGTCGAGCGATTCTTCTTGAGCCCAGCCGCCGTTGTTCCGGGGCAGCTTCGTGGTGCTGCCGCTCTGGCTCACTTGTTTGAAGCAGCCGTTCGCGACGGTGCAGGGGGGCAGGCCGTACGTCGAACGATAGACGGCGAGATCCGACGCCGCGTTGGGATCGTTGTACGCGTCGACGATGGCGACCGTCTGCCCGGATCCTGCGGTAGAGGACGGCAAGGCGTAAGCCGATTGCAGGTCGGCCGGGCCGTAACCGGCCGGGGTCGAGGTTGAAGCGAGGTGTGCTTGGGCCGGAGCGTTCGGATTGCCGCCGCCGATGTCGGTGCGGTATATGGCGTAGCAGACGACGTTGTCGCCCGGCAGAAGGGTGGCGCAGGATTGCGCCGTGTTGGCTTGCGCCGTCGGCAGTTGCGAAACGGCGCCGGCCTGCGGCAGCGCCGACGGTCCGCCGGAGCTGCACGCGGCCAGCAGGGAAGCCGCCAGGGCGGCTACGATGATGCGAAAACGATACTGCACGAAGTGAGATCCTCCACAACCGTCATAAAGAAAGGGGCGCGGTGCGCCTCGTCTCACTCTACAGGGATCCGTCGTTTGTCATAAGTGCAAAATGCACTTAGGGCGGGGCGTAGCTTATAGGATGGTGACCCGCCCGCTCGCAAGGTGGTAGATCCCGCCCGCGATATGCAGCGTGCCGGCCCGGACCGCGCCGGCGACGATAGCCGAACTGCTCGAAAGCTTGGCCATGGTGTCGCGCACGTTCTGCTCGATGGCGTTTTCGGTCCAGTCCCCCTTGGCGCTCTTACTGCGCTGCACGGCCGGAACGATCGCGTTGACGATGCTCTGAATCCGTCCCGGAAAGTCGGTGCCGCTCTTGACGTGCTTGACGGCGGATTTCACCGCGCCGCAATCGGTATGGCCGAGCACGAGGATCAACGACGATTTCAGTACGGCAACCGAATATTCGACCGAGCCGATGCCGAAGTCGCCCAGGACGTTCCCCGCCTCGCGAATCCCGAAGATATTGCCGGGAATTTGGTCGAAAACCGTCTCGACCGGTACGCGGGAGTCGGAGCAACTCACGACGATCGCGAACGGGCTCTGCGATTCGGCCAATTCCAGGCGCCGGGCCGTCAGCGGCGGGCAGACGGCCTTATCGGCCACGAACCGGGCGTTTCCGGCCATCAGCCGCTCGAGGCCCGTTTTGGAGGCATCGGGCATCGCCGTGGCTTCGAGGGGCAGGGCGACCGAGGAACCTGCAAGGGCCGCCAAAGCCAGGCCGCTGCGAGCGAGAAAGGATCGGCGTGGCAGGCTGGGGAGCAAACGCATATGCGGGGCCTTTCTACGAGAGGGATCGCTCGGCTCGCTTAGTCTCGCGGCCAAGGGTCCCCTTGTCGGCGCGGCCACAAGTGCTTGCGCGGCCCCGGAGCTTGTGATACGATGCCCGACGGCTCCGAAGACCGTTGGTGATCGCTCGTCGATCTTAATTAACGCCAACCGAGGACGTACGAACAATGAGTCCCTATCGTTCGATTAGCGTAGCGATGACTCTGCGTGAAGGCGCCCTCCGGACGGATGGAGCGCTTTTTTTATTCACAAGAAAGCGACACACACGTCATGCCAACCGCACGTAAAGAAGCCGCGGTACAAGAACTTCGCGATCGGCTTGCCGGTTCGCAGAATCTGTTTCTGACCGACTTTGCCGGCCTCACCGTCGAAGAGATAACCAAACTTCGCGGCGAGCTGCGCAAGGACGGCAGCACGTATGCCGTCGTCAAGAACACGCTCTTCAAGATCGCTGCCGGTGAAGAGATCACCGGGCATCTCGATGCGTATCTTGCCGGCCCTACCGGCATCGTCTTCGCAGGCACCGACCCGGTCGCGCCTGCCAAAGCGATCAAACAGTTCGGCGACGAGGCTAAGAAACTCGGCATCAAGGCGGCGTATATCGACGGCAAGTTCGTCGATGCCAAACAAGTTCTGGCGCTCGCCGCGCTTCCGCCGAAATCCGAGCTGCTCGCCAGGCTCGTCGGTTCGCTCGCAAGCCCGTTGCGTGGTCTGGTGACCGTGCTCTCGGGCAATCAGAGCGGACTTGTCCGTGTGCTCAATGCTATCCGCGAGCAAAAAGATGCCGCGGGTTCGAACGCCTAAAGGAGACTATTTCGTATCATGGCAGTTGCAGAACTCATCAACCAAATCGATCAGCTCACCGTGCTCGAGCTTGCGGACCTCGTCAAGCAGCTCGAAGAGAAGTACGGCGTTTCGGCTGCGGCTCCGGCCGCGATGATGGCCGCACCGGCCGCCGCCGCACCGGCTGCCGAGAAGACCGAATTCGACGTGATCCTCGCGGAAGCGGGCCCGGAGAAGATCAAGGTCATCAAGGCCGTTCGCGAACTCACGAGCTTAGGTCTGACCGAAGCCAAAGCGTTCGTCGAGAGCGCTCCGAAGGCCGTCAAAGAAGGCGTCACCAAAGACGAAGCCGAGTCGGTCAAGAAGAAGCTGGAAGAAGCCGGCGCAAAGGTCGAAATCAAGTAAATCGACCCGCTACGGCGAAGATCTACGGGAGCGCAAGAGCGCTCCCGTTTTTTTTATGCCGTGAGGCGCTATAGCGGTGTCGCCGAACTCGGGTTAGGGTTGAAGCGTCCGAAGGTCGCGGGGTCGGCCCGGAACTCGGCCTCTAAATCGGAGACGCGGTGATCGTCGCGCGGGTGATTCGAGAGCATCTCCAGCGGGACGCCGCTCGGCTTGGTTTCGAAGCGTTTCATCAGCCAAACCATGCCCCAGGGGTTGTATCCGGCCCGGGCGCAGATGTAGGCTCCGGTGTGGTCGGCGTTTGTTTCGACTTGTCGCGAAAATTTGTCGGCTTCCGCGTTAGCCCCGAGGCCGATAACCGTCTGCGCGAGACCGCTGTTACCAACTAAAGCCCCCAGAATGCCGCCGACCAAGCCGATCGTTTGATATTTTGGATTGAGATTGACGACGTCGTGATGGATATCGTGTGCGGTTTCGTGGCAAAGGACGCCCGCCAACTCTTCTTTGTTTTGGGCAAACGTCATCATCGACATCGTGACGTAAACGTTTCCTCCGGGAACCGAGAACGCATTCGGAGCACCGTCGTTCACTAAGAGGAAATGAAACGGCATGAAATACTGCTTGTCGGCTACTTGCGCGATGCGGCGTGCGATCGGATTGAGAATATTGTAGTAGCGCGACTGAGTCACGATTTTCCCCTGCTGGGACAGCTGCTGATACTCTTGCTTCCCGATGGCCAGTTCTTGTTGCTGCTGCTGCGTGTACGCGGAAGCGGGCACCACCGAGGTGGCGAAAAGTGCGAGCAGCAGTGTGGCTGCGGTCGAAAGTCTCGCGAACATCCTGTGCATCAATCCTATTCTCATCTCAGTTACATCAACGTAGAACGGTCGTTCCCCGTTTCGCCGCGAGAGAAACGGGGCGCTCGTTTGAGAACTGGGTGCGTGGGGGCTTAACCGGCCGGCTCGGCCCAGCGCGTCTTTTTGGCGCCCCGTGCGGGACGCCTGAATGCGGGCGACTAACTCCAAGATCGTGAGCGCTTGGGATACGCGCCGGATTCGAAAAAACCACCGCTTGGAGCGCGCGGCGAGCTACGTTCGTTCCGGCGTGTTCGAAAGCGGCGATGCGGTCGCGGTCCTGGAGTCCATCCTCGAGCCGGGCGACCGCGTCTGCGTCGAGGGCAACAACCAAAAGCAGGCGGACTTTCTCTCGCGGGCGCTCGCATCCGTCGATCCCGAGCGCGTCCGCGATCTCCATTTGCTGATCTCGGTTCTGGGGCGCCCCGAGCACATCGAGCTCTTCGAACGCGGCATCGCATCGCAGGTGGATTTTTCGTTCTCCGGCCCGCAGTCGCTACGGCTAGCGCAGCAAGTTGCCGACGGACGCGTGCGGATCGGTGCGATCCATACGTACCTCGAACTCTTCGCGCGGTATTTCGTCGATCTCACGCCCGATATCGCGCTCGTGGCGGCCGACGAAGCCGATGCGTCGGGAAATCTTTATACGGGCGCGAACACCGAGGAAACCCCCACCATCGTCGAGGCGACCGCGTTTCGTAACGGCGTGGTGATCGCGCAGGTCAACCGCATCGTCGACCGCGTCACCAGGGTGGACGTGCCGGGCGATTGGGTCGACCTGGTGGTCGTCGCGGATCGTCCGTACGAAATCGAGCCGCTCTTTACGCGCGACCCCGAGCAAATCGACGACGTTCAAATTTTGATGGCGATGATGGTCGTGCGCGGCATCTACGAACGGCATCGCGTACGCACGCTCAACCACGGCATCGGCTTCGATACCGCTGCGATCGAATTGATTCTTCCGACGTACGGCGAACGCTTGGGCCTGCGCGGTGAAATTTGCACGAACTGGGTGCTCAACCCGCACCCCACCCTGATCCCCGCAATCGAGAGCGGCTGGGTACAAAGCGTGCACAGTTTCGGTGGCGAGCTCGGGATGGAGCGGTATGTGGCCGCGCGCCCCGACGTCTTCTTTACCGGACGCGACGGATCGTTGCGTTCGAATCGCGCGCTCTCTCAAAACGCCGGCATGTACGCAACCGATCTCTTTATCGGTTCGACGCTGCAGATGGACGTCGACGCGAATTCCTCGACGGCAACGCTGGGGCGCATCGCCGGGTTCGGGGGTGCGCCGAACCTAGGGAGCGATCCGCGCGGCCGCCGCCATCCCTCGCAATCGTGGCTCGAGATGACTTCCGAGGTGCCCGAAATCCGGCGCGGTCGCAAAATCGTCGTGCAACTCGTGCAGACGTTTCGCGAGAGTGGAGTCCCGACGTTCGTCGAACGCCTGGACGCCGTCGAACTCGGCCGCACCGCCGGGTTTCCGATAACGCCTGTGATGATCTACGGCGATGACGTGACGCACGTGGTCACCGAAGAAGGCATTGCGTATCTTTATAAAGCGCGCGACGTCGACGAACGCCGGGCCGCGCTCGCCGCGATCGCCGGGGTCACGCCGGTCGGCCTTTTGGCCGACGGCACTCGCACCCGGGAATTGCGACGCGACGGCGTGGTTGCGTTTCCCGAAGATCTCGGCGTCGTGCGCGGCGAAGCGAAGCGTTCGCTTTTGGCCGCGCGGTCCATGCGGGACCTCGTCACCTGGTCCGGCGGGTTGTACGAGCCGCCAAAACGGTTTCGGAGCTGGTGATGATCGAGACGTTGACGTTTACCTATCCCGCATCCGCGCGCGTCGCGCGGCGCGCCCACGTCGGGGTGGTCGCATCGGGGAATTGCGAACTCCTCTTGGAGCCTTCGCCGGAACCCTGCGCGTCGGTGACCGTCCGCACGAGCGTGGGCGGATATGCGACAACGTGGGAGGCCGTGCTCGCGCGGTTTTTCGCGCGTCATTCGATCGCGGTGCGGCTGGAAATCGACGATTTCGGCGCGACGCCTGCGGTTGTGGCCATGCGCCTGGAACAGGCCTTGGAGCAGGCGCGATGACGCCGCATATCGGCGACTCGTACGCCGAACGCAACGCGCGCGAACGCGCGCAGGCGTTGCTCGATCCCGGCACGTTCCGCGAAGTGCTCGGCCCGTTCGCGCGGCTGCGCTCGCCCTATCTGGCCGCGCAAGGCGTCGCCGCGCAATCCGATGACGGCGTGGTCGTCGCGCGCGGAACGCTCGGCGGGGAACGCGCGTGCGTACTAGCGACCGACGGCCGTTTTCTGGGCGGAGCGATCGGCGAAATCGGCGGGGCGAAAATCGCCGCGTCGCTCGAACTCGCGCGGCGCGATGCGGAGCGCGGGACGCCCACCCGTGTGGTGCTCGCATTCGATAGCGGCGGCATTCGTCTGCAGGAAGCGAACCTGGGCTTGCTGGCCATCGCCGAGATCTGCGACGCGGTCGTCGCGTTGCGCGCACACCAGCCGGTCGTCGCGGTCATTGCGGGGCGCGTCGGCGTTTACGGCGGCATGTCGATCGTGACCGCACTCTGCAATGAGGTCATCGTCACCGAGGGCGCCCGCATCGGTCTCAACGGGCCGGACGTGGTTGAAACGGAGGCCGGTGCCGACGAGTTCGACGCATCGAATCGCCCGCTGGTCTGGAAGGCGACGGGAGGGCGGCGCCGCTTCGCGCAGGGCCACGCTACCGCGCTCGTGGCCGACGATATGCCCGATATCCGCGCCGCGGTTGAAGAAGCGTTCGCCCGCAATCGCTCGTTCGTCGCGATCGCGCACCCGGACTTTCCCGACCCCGCTCTCGAACGCGAGGCGTTTTTGCGCGCATACGGGGTGACGCCGTGAATGAAGAACGCTCGCGCGGACGCGCGTGGTTCGAGCGCTTTGCGAGCGGCGGCGTGCGCGTCGAGGGACTCCCCGCGTCGGTCCTCGCAGCGGACGCGCCGCTCGAGGGATTACCGGTGCGCTGGATCGCGGTCGTCCCAGCGCCGCAGGCGCGTTTCCCGCGCGCGCGTGCGGGCGAGATGGGTATCGACGAAGCCTTTGGCGTTGCTGCGGCCGTGCGCGGCGCCCCCGCGGGTTCGGCGATCGTAGCGCTGGTCGACGTTCCGGGCCAGGCCTTCGGGATACGAGAAGAGGCGATCGGCCTGCAACGCGCGTTGGCGGCATCGGCCGATGCCTACGTGCGAGCGCGCAGGAGCGGGCACCCGGTCGCGGCGTTGATCGTCGGTAAAGCGATATCCGGAGCGTTTCTCGCGCACGGCATGCAAGCCGGATGGATCGGTGCGTTGGACGACCCCGGCATCGACGTCCACGTGATGTCGGAATCGGCCGTCGCGCGCGTAACGCGCATGCAGCGCGACGATCTCGCGCGCATCGCAAGCGAGGTCCCGGCAACCGCGCGAGATATTGCATCCTTTGCGCGCCTCGGCGCGATCGACGCGTTGTTCGAGGTCGCCGATCCGCAGGCGCCGGCCGAAGAAGAGTATGCCGTCGTCGCGCGCGCTCTGAGCGCGGCGCTACGCGACGGCAGCGGTGTGCGGCCGCCTATCGATCGCCTCGGCCGCGCGGCGGCGATTCAGACGCGCGCCCTGGCACGCCGCGTGCGCGCCGACCTCGCGGCCGGTTGGGATGGATAAGCCCCGCGTTCACGACCTCGTGCGCCTCACGCCGCGAGCCGTCACGCGCCTGAGCCGAAGCGCCCCGGATTGGGCCGGGCGCAGCCTGGAGGCCGCGCCGTGGGCGGTCGTCCGCAGAGCACGGGTTCCGGGCGCCGTTGCAATCGGCGTCCGCGGCGAGTCCCGGGAGGAGCGCTTTGCAACGGAGCTGCGGATCGACGAAATCGCATGCGTCGTCACTCCCGAAAGCTTGCTCGATCGCGACGCCGGCAGAGCGCTCGATGCATTCCGCGCGCTGGCGGCGGTTGCGCGCGCCGGTAACGAGTGCGGTTTGCGTCTTGGCCCGACCGGCTCGGTGGGGTTCGAACTTGCCACCGGGATGGCGTGCGTTTCGCCTCGCAGCGATCTCGACGTCGTCGTTCGCGCGCATCCGTCCGAGCCGGCGTTGCGCCGGTTCGCCGAGGCGCTCCGCGAACTGCCGGCGCGCGTCGATGTTGAAATCGCCTTCGGGGAGGGCTGCGGCGTCGCGTTGGAAGAGGCCCTGCGGGCCGGGCCGATGCTCGTAAAAACGCCCGACGGCCCGCGGATGCATCCGTGATCGCGCGCCGTATCGCGAGCGCGACGCTCGCGCAAGCCGCGGTGCAAGCGTTGATTGCCGAGGCCCGGCTTACGCCTAAACCCGCGCTTGCCGACGGCCGCGGAAGCGGCGCGCATCGCGATCGTTCGGTCGCATTGCTCGTTCGTTCCGCATACGCGCTGCGCGAGGCGTTCGAGGAAGTGGCCGCCGCATGCCGGGGTGCCGTGCTGGATATCGCGTTACGGGAATGCCTCGGCGCTATCGGCCGCGCCGGCGAGCGGCGGATGCTGGCGGCGACCGGCGGGGTCAACACGCATCGAGGCGCGCTGTGGTCGCTCGGGCTCTTGGTTGCCGCGTGCGCTCTCTCCGATGCGAGCGACGTGCTGGAAGTTGCGACGGTGGCGAGCGCGATTGCGACGCTGCCCGATCGCGTCGGCCAGCTGCTCCCAAGCAACGGCGCGCGCGCGCGCGAGGCCTTCGGCGTACGAGGAGCGCCCGGCGAGGCGGCGGACGGGTTTCCGCATATCGTGCGGGTCGCGCTGCCGATGCTGCGCGAGGCTCGCGCGCGCGGTGAGGACGAGGCGACGGCGCGGATCAACGCCCTGCTTGCGATCATGACCACGCTCGATGACACGTGCCTCCTGCATCGCGGCGGGAGCGCCGCGCTACGCATCGCGCAAACGGGC
>DAHUXY010000186.1 GCA_027315505.1 Vulcanimicrobiota bacterium
CAGGTGCGCGGGACGATCGTGTTCTGTTTCCAGCCTGCCGAAGAAGGGCCGGCCGGCAACAAGCTGATGATCGACGACGGCGCGCTCGAGAATCCGCACGTCGACCGGACCTTCGCGTTGCATCTCTATAGCGGGCTCGAAACGGGCAAGGTCGGCGTGCGCGACGGAGCCTTCTTCGCGGCCTCGGATCGCTTCTCGATTCTGCTCAAGGGCCGCGGCGGCCACGGCGCGATGCCGCAGCTCTCCGTCGATCCCATCGTCGGCGCCGCGCAGCTCGTGACGCTGCTCCAGACGATTCCCAGCCGCGAATATGCGCCCAAGGATCCGATCGTGGTCACGGTCGGCAAGCTTTCGTCCGGAACGACGTTTAACGTCATTCCCGATTACGCGGATATGCTCGGGACGGTACGGTGCTTCGATCCGCAGGTGCGAGCCCAGATCCCACAGAGCATCGAACGCATCGTCGAAGGGCTGTGCGATGCATTACGCCTGGACTACGAACTTGAGTATCTCTGGGGCTATCCGCCGACGGTTAACGATCCGGCGATGAACGACGTGGTGCGCGCGGTCGGTGCGAAGGTCGTCGGCGAACGGAACGTGGTGGACCCGCACGACCTGATGATGTGGTCCGAGGACATGTCGTATATGCAGCAGGAGCGTCCCGGGGCGTATTTCGTCGTCGGCGTGCGCGGACCCGAGATCGGGCACGAGCCGCAGCATAGCCCGCGCTACGACATCGACGAGCGCGCGCTCGAAATCGGCTACGGCATGATGGTCGGCCTAGCGCTCCAGGGCTAGCCTCGCTAGGGTTTGTTGTCGAACGTTTTCGAAACGTGGTCGACGGCCTCTCGCGCGCTGCGCAAGAACGTGTCGAAGAGCGGCTTGGCGGCGTTGGCTTGCGCCTTGAGCGCCTCGCTGCCGGATTTGAGCGCGGCATCCAGTTGATCGAGCGCCTTGTTCGTCTGCTCGTGGGTGCTGTCGGCACTATCGCGGGCCTGGGTTAGGAGCGTCTGGCGCAACGTGTCGGCCTGTTTCATGGCCTGCTCCATATACGGCTGGGCTTGCTCCTGGCCTTTGGCCATCGCCTCGGTCACTTTTTGCTGCAGGTCCTTGGCTTGTTCCATGACCTTACGCATGACGTCGTCGTTCATACATCCTCGCTTTGGGTAACGGTGAGGACCCAGCGGATCGCGCGGTTGAGTTGATCCATTTCGCGCACGCTCCGCAGGAGCCATTGGGTAGCCGGGTCGTCTACGAACTTCTTACCGCGCTCGCGCTCCAATCGTTTCGCATAGGCCAGCGCCTTTTCGAGCTGCTCCTCGATCGCCGGCCATTCTTCGGAGAGAGCGCGTTCGGAGGGCTCGCCGAGGCGGGCGATCGGCGGCGGCGCGGGAACTCCAGCGTTCTTCATGGCAAACTCCAGCCTGACCAGCGCGTATTGATTGCGCGCGCCGATGAATGAGGCCATGAGCTGCACGAGCCGAACGTCCAGAATACCCTCCTGTTGCAGGGCCGGCGGGCGAATCCCGCCTACCTAAACGAGCATAACGAATGAGCCTCGCATATCGTATGCGAAAAGGAGCCCGCGGTGCTAGATACACAGGTCCGCCGATATGTGATCGTCGGGAACGGCTTTGCCGGGACGACGGCCGCGGAGCAATTGCGCAAGCACGATCCCACCTGCGAGATCACGCTCTTCGGCGACGAGCCCTACCCCCTGTACAACCGCATCTCCCTACCGCCTATGTTGCGCAAGCAGATCCCCGAAGCCAAGGTCATGATGCGCACCGAAGCGTGGCACGAGGAGCACGGCATCGCGCTCAAACTGCGCACGCCGGTCGAACGCATCGTGCCCGAGGATCGCGTCGTTGTCGCGAACGGCGTTTCGTATCCGTACGACGCCCTCTTGATCGCCACCGGCGGTCGCCCGAATCCGATCGGCGCCCCGGGTAGCGAGGGAGCGCACAATCTCTTCAACTTTCAATACCTCGACGATACGCGCGCGATCTCGGAACACTTGGAAACCGCGAAGGTCGCGGTCGCAATCGGCGGATCGTACATCGCCTACGAACTCGCCGAAGCGTTTTCCACCCGCAAGGTCGAGACGCACTGGCTCATTCGCGGCCCGCGCTTCCTCCATCGCATGCTCGATGAAGCCGCCGGCGCCTACGTCGATGCCGCCGCGAAAGCCGATGGCGTCCACATGCACTACGGCGAGGAAGTTGCCGGCTTCGTCCGTTCCAACGGCGTCGCAACCAAGGTTCGTACGAAGAGCGGCCTCGAAATCGACGCCGACTGCTACGGCGTCGGCTTCGGCCTCACGATGAACGTCGAGTTGGCGCAAGCGGCCGGAATCGAGACCAGCAAGAACGGCATCGTCTGCAACGACGAACTCGAAACCAGCATACCGGGCATCTTTGCCGCCGGCGACATCGCCGATTTCTTCGACCCGATCTTGGAGATGCGCTATCGCATGGGCACGTGGAACAACGCGGGCGCGCACGGCAAAGTCGTCGCCCTCAACATGATGGGCGGCAGCCAGAAGTACCACGACGTCCCCGAGTACTCGTCGCTGCTCTTCAAGGGCCAAACCATCACCCAGTTCGGGCTCTCGCCCGATCTGCAACCCGAAATCGAGACCGCCTACAAAATCGATGCGGAGAAGCAGTGGTACCGCGCGCTCTACTTCTGGCAGGATCGTCTGGTCGGCGGCCTGATGCTCGGTAAGGGCAATCGCGCCGGCAAACGCAAGTACGTCGAAGCCATCAAAGCCAAAGAACGCTACCCGAAGCCCGAGTGGGACGCACTGCTCGACTGGACGGCTTGAGGCTCTCTGGCCCGTGCCGTGGTCTAAAAAGTCCCGGCGGGCTATGCCGGTTTTCCGGGGCCTGTGAGGGAGGAGCGGAGCCAGGATGGCGGGAGCGACGACGAACGGAGTAGTGGATTTAGCACGATGCGAAATCCGCGCGCGTCCCCGCCACAATGGTGTAGCCGCCCCTCTAGCCAGCACGAACCGCTCGGCACAAAGAGCCGTCCTTAGTTTTCCATCTGCGCGTTGCCGCG
>DAHUXY010000265.1 GCA_027315505.1 Vulcanimicrobiota bacterium
CCGAGCAGAAACTCGCAGATCGCCTGCGCGATCGAGAGGCCGTCGATCGTCCCGGTGCCGCGCCCCACCTCGTCGATCAACAACAGCGATTTGCGCGTGCTGCGGCGCAGAATATTCGCAGCTTCCGCCATCTCCATGTAAAACGTCGACTGGCCCGAGGCCAAGTCGTCGCCCGCGCCGATGCGCGTGAAGATGCGATCGATGATGCCGAGTTGCATCGATTTGGCCGGGACGAACGAGCCTACGTGCGCCATGATGGCGAGCAACCCCGCCTGCCGCAAATAGGTCGATTTGCCGCCCATGTTCGGGCCGGTTAAGATGATGAAGCGATGGTCGAGCGTTCGCAGGTGCAGGTCGTTCGGCACGAAGTGCGTCCGCAAGACCGCCTCCATCACCGGATGGCGCCCTTCTTCTATGCTCACGATGCTGCTATCGACGAACGCCGGACGCACGTATCCGCGCTCCGCCGCGCACTGGGCGAGCGACGCGAAGACGTCGATTTGCGCGATGGCTTCGGCCGCGCGTAATAGATCGCCGGCCCGTAGGGCGATGCGTTCGAGCAAGGCTTCATACAACTGCGCTTCGATGCGCTCCTGGCGCGACTGCGCGGTCGAGATCGCGAGCTCGAGTTCTTTGAGTTCCGGCGTGACGTACCGCTCGCCGGTCGTCAACGTTTGTTTGCGCACGTAGTCGGCGGGCACTTGCCCGACGCTCCCCTTGCTCACCTCGATCGCGTAGCCGAACGCGCTCGCGTACTTGATTTTGAGCGATTTAATGCCGGTCCGCTCTCGCTCTCGCTCCTCGAGTTCCGAAAGGCGGGTGCGTGCATCGGTGCGCAGTGAGACGCATTCGGCGAGTTCGGCATCGGCTTCCGGGCGGATGACGCCGCCGTCGTGAACCTGCGCCGGCGGTTCCTCCACGAGCGAACGCTGCAGGTCGTCGATGACGTCGTCGAATGCGCCGATGCGCTCGATCAGCGGCGCGAGCGCCTCGGGGACGATGTGTTGCAGCGGCGTAAGGACTTCAAGCGTTCGCCGTAGCGACGCTAGATCGCGCGGCAACGCGCGGCGCACGCGCACCTTCTGCGCGATACGCTCGAGATCGAAGCAACCGCGCAGCAGTTCGCGAATCGCCTGCCGGCGGGCATGTTCGTCCAGGAGTGCGGCAATGGCATCTTGGCGGCCTTCGATCGCTCCCCGGTCCAGCAAGGGGGCCAAAATCCAACGCGAGAGCATGCGGGAGCCCATCGACGTTTCGCACGCATCCAGCGTCGCAAGCAGCGTCGCGCGCGTGTTCTGTCCCTGCGCCTTGGTCAGTTCGAGATGCTTGCGCGTGGCCGGATCGAGCGCCATAAACTGGCGTTCGCGATAGAGGATCGGCTCGTTGAGCGCAACGCCCGCCGGCAATGCGATACCGGTGCGGCGGACGAAACCGACCAGCGCGTCGAGCGCGCGATTGATCGCCGCGGATTCATCGATCGAGAACCCGTCGAACTCCGCGCGGTCGCGCGTCTCGACCAATCCCAGCGGCGGCGCCGACATTCGAGCGCCCAACACTTCCACCGCCCCTCCGAGCAAGGCGCGAAGGTCGGCCGGAAGGTCGGCGACGATTTCCGAAGGGGCCAGGCGCCCGAGCTCGGCCAGCACGTCGTCGTATGCGTCGTTGCCGTTGAGCGCGGTCGCCGCGCAGTAACCGGTCGAAACGTCGGCATACGCGACCGCGAACGTATCGTCGACGGCCGCTACCGCCGCGAGATAATTGTTTTGTTTCCCTTCGAGCAATTGATCTTCGATTAACGTGCCCGGCGTGACGATGCGGACGACGTCGCGCCGCACCAAACGATTGGGGACCGGCACTTCGAGCTGCTCGGCCAGCGCGACGATGAATCGCTGCTGCACGAGCTTCGCCAGGTATCCCGCTAGCGCATGGTGCGGAACGCCGGCCATGGCGACGCGCTTTCCGCCGCCGGCCTCTTTGCTCGTGAGCGCGATTTGCAGCGCGCGAGCGGCCGTCTCCGCGTCCTCCCCATAGGCTTCGTAGAAATCGCCGACGCGCGAGAGCAAAATCGCTCCCGGGTGCTTCGCTTTCATCCCAAAGTACTGCTCGAGCATCGGCGAGTACTTCACCGCGTCGCTCACCGCGCGAGCAAATCGACGATCGGGCGTTCGAGCGTGCGGCCGGCGTCGGCGAATCGCTCGGCACGGCGTACCGCCGTACCGGTGCAGCCCCACACGTGGGCGGTTTCAAGCTCCACGTCGATCCACGGCGTCGCGGCATACGGATGCCCCGCGTCCACGTCGCCACGCGGGTAGTCGCTCGGTAACGGAGCGATAACGGTCACGTTGTCCAGTGTCTTGGCCGCCAGACGCGTCGGGTCTTTTTTGGAGAGCCCTTGTATCAAGCAACGCACCGTCGTGCCGATTTTCGCGTCGTGGTAAGCGCGAACGGCGGCGTTCTGCGCGTCCAATAGGCGTTTGTAGCGCTCGGATGCGACCGCGGCCGGCACCTGCTCCCAATTGGCAGCCGGCGTTCCCCGCCGAATCGAGTAGATGAACGTAAACGCATTCGCGAAGACCTGAGTCTCCACGTACGCGAGGGTCCGTTCGAAGTCTTCGTCGCTCTCGCCGGGGAAACCGACGATGATATCGGTCGTAATCGCCCAGCCGGGAAGATACCGGTGGATCAATTCCACCTTGTGAGCGAAATCCGCCATCGTGTATTTGCGATTCATGCGCCGCAGAATCGGGTCGCTGCCGGACTGCAGCGGCAGGTGCAGCCGCGGGTTGAGCTTCGGGATGCGCGCGAGATCGGCGATGATCTTCTCGGTGAAATCTTTGGGGTGCGGAGAGATGAACGTGAGCCGCTCCAGGCCCGGCAGGGCGGCAACCGCGGCGCAAAGATCGCCGAAATCCTCGCCGGTGGCCGGATCCTTCCACGCGTTCACCGTCTGCCCGACTAGCATCACCTCGCGCGCGCCCTGGGCGAGCCGCTCTTCGACCTCGCCGACGATCTCCGCCATCGGCCGGTGATCGAAGCGTCCGCGCACGTGCGGCACGATGCAGAAACTGCAATAGTACGAGCAGCCGCGCTGGACCGTCACGAACGCCCGCAGATGCGAGAACGCGTCGATCACGGCGTCGGCGCTTCCGCCGAACGGCATCAGGAGCGCGCGCTCGTCGGAGAAATCGATCCCGTCGAAATCGCCGTGCCACCGTTCGAGCTGGTCGCCCAGTTCGACCAATTCCTTGGTTCCGAAGACGGCATCGACGTGCGGCGCGATGCGTTGCATGCGGTCGCGGTCCTGTTCGGCCAAACACCCCATGACGACCAATCGGATGCTCGGGTCCCGATCCTTGAGTTCTTTGAGATGCCCCATGCGCCCGTACGCGCGCCGCTCGGCGTTGTCGCGAACGGTGCATGTGTTCAAGAGCAAGACGTGGGCGTCTTCGGGTTTGGTCGCAATTTCATACCCGATGGAGAGGGCGCGATCCGCAATATATTGCGAGTCGGCCTCGTTCATCTGGCACCCGAAGGTTTCTATATACATTTTGGCCATGGCGCGGCCCAGCAGCTTCGCCACCCGGGTCCCGCGGCCCCGGTCTCCCGCACGCGGGTCATTCGGCCCGAATGTCAAACAGGAGGCCGGTGACCATCGACTCAGATTTTGACGCTACCACGACCGGCATGCTCCGGCCGGCCACGGTCGCAATCGTCGGCCGCCCGAACGTCGGCAAGAGCGCGCTCTTCAATCGCCTGATCGGCCAACGCCTGGCAATTGTGGAGGACACCCCTGGCGTAACCCGCGACCGCCTGTACGCGCTCTGCGATTGGCGAGGCCGTACGTTCAGCATGGTCGATACCGCCGGCATCGACCCGGCCGCCGACGCGGCCCACGGCGATCAATTCGCCGAAGCGACGCGCCGCCAGGCCGAGGCCGCCGCGCAGGAAGCCGACGCGATCGTCTTCGTGGTGGACGCGCAGACCGGTTTGCACCCGCTCGACGAAGACGTCGCGCACATCCTGCGCAAGACGCGGCGGCGGGTCGTGCTCGTCGCCAATAAGTGCGAATCGCCGAAGGCCGCCCAGTCGGTGCTGGGCGAGTTCTCGCGCATCGGGTTCGGCGAGCCCGTCCCGGTCTCGGCGATTCACGGCGAAGGCACCGGCGATCTGCTGGATCGCGTCGTCGAACTGTTGCCGCCCGAAGCACCGGATGCAACCAAGGAAGGCGAGCTTTCGATCGCGATCATCGGCCGCCCCAACGTCGGCAAGAGTTCGCTGCTCAACGCGCTGCTCGGCGAGGAACGCGCGATCGTCTCGGAGGTTCCCGGAACCACGCGCGACGCGATCGACACGCTGCTCACCTATAACGACCGCAATATTCGCCTGATCGATACGGCCGGCGTTCGCAGGCAGCCCCAAGCGCACGGCGCGATCGAATACTACGCCACGCTGCGCAGCCTAAGCGCCATTTCGCGTTGCGATATCGCGATACTCGTGTTCGATTCGATGGTGGGCATCACCGCGCAGGACCGGCGCTTGGCCGGGCTCGTCATCGAAGAGCGCAAAGGCCTCATCATCGTCGGCAACAAGTGGGATCTCGCGCTCGAACAACAAGGGGAGTACAGCCAGGGCGAGCTTGCGAACGTCATTCACGAGTTGATGCCGTTCGCAAAGTTTGCGCCGATCACGTTCCTCTCCGCCAAGACGCATCGCCGGCTCGGCAGCCTGATGCCGGTCGTCACGCGCGTGGCCGAGAATTTAGACCGCCGCGTTTCAACGCCGCAGGTGAACGCGCTCCTGCGCGACGCCGTGCTTGCCCATCCCGCGCCCTTCAGCGGCGGCAAGACGTTCAAGGTGTACTACGCGGCGCAACCGGGTACGCATCCGCCGGTCTTCGTCTTCCATTGCAACGATCCCGACCTCGTACAGAACGCCTACAAGCGCTTTCTCGAAAATACGATCCGGCAGAGCTTCGATTTCGAAGGCGTTCCGCTCACGCTCGAATTCCGCGCGCGGCGCGCGGCCCCGGAGCCGGGCGAATAGATGCTTGTCGTTCTCTACGCGCTCGGCGCATTCTTGATCGGCTCGATTCCGTTCGGGTATTTGATCGGCCGCGCGTTCTACGGTACCGACATTCGCACCCAAGGCTCCGGCAATATCGGCGCGATGAATGCGCTGCGAACGCTCGGCAAACCCGGCGCGGCCGCGGTGCTGCTGCTCGACGCCGCCAAGGGCTTCGCCCCGGTCTATCTTCTGGCCGTGCGCGGCGCATCGCACGAGGCGGTCGCGGTGGTTGCGGCGGCGGCGGTCGCGGGGCACTGTTTTTCGCCGTGGCTGGGCTGGAAGGGCGGCAAAGGCGTCGCCACCTCCTTCGGGGCGATTTTCGCCTTGAGCTGGAAGGCCGGGCTGGTGAGCGTCGCCGCCTGGATCCTCGGCTCGCTGGTCGTCACCCAATACTCCTCGGTCGGCTCGATGCTGGGGAACGTCATCTCCCCGGTCAGCCTCTATCTTTTCACCGGATCGCTCTGGTATGCGGCGTACGGCGCCGCGGCCGCAATCCTCATCGTCTACACCCACCGCGAGAATATCGGACGCCTGCGTTCGGGGACCGAGAGCCGGATCGGGCTCTTCTCCAAACGGCAGACTCCGCGCCCCTAACCAGGGCTTGCGAGGGCCGGGCCCGTATTGGCCCGGGTCATGATTTCGTCGAACGATCTCCGTAACGGCGTCACCGTCGTCGTGGACGGTAACCTCTGGACCGTCATCGAGTTTCTCCACGTCAAGCCGGGCAAGGGCGCGGCCTTCGTACGGACCCGCCTCAAAAACGTCAAAACCGGCACGACCCTGGAGCGCACCTTCCGCGCCGGTGAAAAGCTCGAGCGCGCCACCGTTGAAAACCGGCAGTTGCAGATGCTCTATAACGACGCCGACGGATACCATTTTATGGATCAAGAGTCGTTCGAGAACTACACGATCCAGCGCGATCTCATCGGCGATCCCGCCGATTTCTTGAAAGACGGCCTGGTTGTCGACGTACAGTTCCACGAGGGGCTGCCGATCGGCGTCGACCTTCCGCCGCACGTCGAACTGCGCGTGGTCGAAACGGACCCCGGCTTCAAGGGCGACACGGCCACCAACACGGGTAAGCCGGCCAAGCTCGAGACCGGTGCGACCGTCAACGTCCCGCTCTTCGTCAATCCCGACGAGATGATTCGGATCGATACGCGCGATCGTCGATACATCGGGCGCGTCAGCAACTAACGCGGACAGCCTACCGTTGCATAAACCTCTGCAGACGCTCGTTATCGCGCGCGGCGGATCGCGCGCGTAAAGCTCGATGCATTTAGCGCTCGAACTCTTCATCTCGGCATTCCTCGCGAGCATCTTCGGATCCATGGTGGGCCTGGGCGGCGGCTTCATCTTGGTACCGATCCTGCGCCTCTTCTTCGGCTTAGCGCCGGCGGAAGCGGCCGGAACGGCGCTGGTGCTCGTGGTCGCCAATAGCGGCAGCGGCGCCTTCACCTATTTGATGCAGCGACGCGTCAACGTCCGCACCGGGTTGCTCATCGCGGCGGGCGGGTTTCCCGGCAGCATTTTGGGCGCCATCGCCGTGCGCCATATCTCCGGCGCGGCCTTCGATTGGGTTTTCGCGGCCTTCCTCGCCATCATCTGCGTCGATATGATCGTCAATCGCCACAAGCGCGCCGGCAACCGCATCGACGATCATCGCGCCCACATCGAAAAGCCGATGTCGTTCCGCCTGGCGATCGCGGCCGGATTCGTCGTCGGCGTCACGTCGAGCCTCTTCGGCATCGGTGGGGGCGTCGTCATCGTGCCGACGCTCCTCTACTTCTCGTCGCTCCCCGCGCACGCCATCAGCGCCACGTCGCACTTCGGGATCGTGCTCACGTCGCCGATCGGCCTCGCCGTCCATGCGCTGCAACACGACATTCGTCTGAATTACATCATTCCGCTCGTGATCGGCGGCCTGCTCGGCGGCCCGATCGGCGCGCGTCT
>DAHUXY010000004.1 GCA_027315505.1 Vulcanimicrobiota bacterium
TCCGTCGCATAGGGCGAGCATCGTTGCGTCTACGCGCTCGTCGCGGCCGACTTTGGCGTTCAACGCTCGCAGCGCCGCGGTGTCGGCGTCTTGGATGCTCGCGTCGATCACCGCGCCGTCCCATAACACGTTATCCACGAGCACGACGCCGTTGGGCCGCACCAATCGCAGGGCGCGTTCGTAGTATCCGTCGACGTTCGCTTTGTCGGCATCGATAAAGGCCATATCGAACGGCTCCGCTCCGCTCGCAATCAATCGGTCGAGCGTCTCCATTGCCGGCCCGACGCGCAGATCGATGCGGCCGGCCACTCCCGCCCGTTCCCAGTACGGTCGCCCGATCGCCGGGTGCACGGCGTCGATGTCGCAGGCGACCACCACGCCGCCGGGCGGCAACGCGAGCGCGACGGCGAGGGTGCTGTACCCGGTATACACGCCGATCTCCAGATACCGCCGCGCGCCGATCAATCGCGCGAGCATCGCCATGAACTGCCCCTGCTCGGGGCCGATTTGCATGATCGCACCCGGCAGGAGCGCCGTGCGCTCGCGCAGCTCCGCGAGCTCCCTCCCCTCGCGTAGCGTCGATTCGAGCATGTAGGCTTGGATCGCGGCGGGCAGCACCGAGCTTTTGGCCGTCATCGACGCTCCGGTGCCCGGTGCATTCCCGGGGCCTCAAAGGTGTTCATAGGCGAAGAGTACGAACTGCCGTTCAACGTTTCTTGCGCTTCGCGACAAAATAGAGAGGCGGCCGATGAGTAGGGTCCGGATCTTACGCACCCTTTTGGTGGTGCTCCCGATCGTAGCGCTGACGGTTTGCGTCCCGCTGGTCAATCGAATCGAACCGCGCCTCTTCGGGATGCCTTTCATTCTGCTCTGGATTCTCTTCTGGGTCTTCGCTACCCCGGGATTTCTGTGGGGCGTCGGCCGTACCGAGGGCCGCTGGTGAACGCATCGCTTTCACTGGGCATCGTCGCCGCGATCGTGATTTCCACGGTTTCATTCGCCTTCTTCAGCATTCGTCGCGTCAAGATGTCACCGCACGAATACATCGTCGGGAATCGCAGCTTCGGCGCGCTCTTCCTGTGGGTGTTGCTGGCGGGCGAGATCTATACCAGCTTCACGTTTTTGGGAGCAGCCGGCTGGGCGTACGGGTTGGGCGCTCCCGCGTATTACATCCTAGCCTACGGCACGTGCGGCTACATTATCGGTTACTTTCTGCTCCCGGCGATCTGGCGTATCGGTAAAGAGCGCAACTTATTGACCTCGCCGGATTTCTTCGTGGCCCGCTACGGTAGCCGGGCGCTCGGAACCGCCGTGGCGATCGTACAATTCGTCTTGGTCGTGCCCTACGTCACCTTGCAGCTCTCCGGGCTTCAGATACTCTTGAAGATCGCGGGTTACGGCACGATCGACGGCCGAACCGCCGCGATCATCAGCTTCATCGTCATCACGCTCTTCGTGTTCGCAACGGGTCTGCGCGGCACGGCGTGGGCGAGCATCGTCAAGGACGCGCTGGTGATCGGGGCGCTCATCTTCGTGGGCATCGCGATCCCGATCCAATTTTTCGGCTCGCCCGCGGCGATGTTCGACCAACTCCTCCGCGCGCATCCGCACCATCTGCTCTTGGCAGCCGGCGCGGCCGATCATGGCGAGATTTGGTACGTCTCGACGGTGCTGCTTACCGGCATCGGATTCTTCATGGGCCCGCACTCGATTGCGGCAACCTACAGCGCACGCGACGACGACACGCTGCGACGCAACGCCGTCTTTCTACCGCTCTATCAGCTCGTACTGCTGCTCGTCTTCTTTGCGGGATTCGCGGCGCTGCTCATCGTCCCGGGCCTCAAGGGGCCGGCCGCCGATCAATCCTTTATGCTCGTCGTTCAGCACTTCTACCCGCCATGGGTTCTGGGTTTCATCGTCGGCGCGGGAGCACTCTGCGCGCTCGTCCCCGCCAGCGCGCTCCTGCTGAGCGCCGCAAGCTTGATCTCGAAGAACGTCCTGGGCGACGCGCTCGGAATAGCCACCAGCGATCGCAGCCGCCTGCTGATCACCCGCATCCTCGTCGTCCTCGTCGGGCTACTCTCGCTCGGCCTCTGGCTCACCGAGGACAAGTCGCTAGTGAGTTTGCTGCTGGTCTACTATAACGGCGTCACGCAGTTCATGCCGGCCTTCGTCTTCGGCTTCCTGTGGAAGCGCACGAGCGTGTGGGGCGTCACGGCGGGCATAATCGGAGGGCTCGCGCTCGCGGCTTATCTCGCGTTCAACAACTTGCAGATCGGCGGGGCAAACCCGGGCTTTCTCGCGCTCGCGCTCAACGTCGCGCTGCTCGTCGGCGTCTCGCTCGTGACGCGCCCACCGGTCGAGGCGTCAACGTAACGGGAACCTGGAAGGCCTGCGGTACTTTGGGGAACCGTTCGTCGAAGCGCATCCTGCGCTTCTCCTACTTCTACGTTTTTGTGCAACAAAAAAAGGAAGTCGGCATCCTGCCTTTTGCACAAAAATCGCAGATTCCCCAAAGTACCGCAGGCCTTCCAGGCTCCCGTTACGCTGCGATCGCGAGGGGCGTGTTACCGATACGTCGGTCGCGCGGCGGAACACTCGCTGCAGAACGCGGGCCGGCCTTTTGCGGAAGCCGGCACCTGCGTTGGAGCGCCGCAATTCGCGCATTCGGCCGCAACCATCGGTGGCGCGCTCGGCGCTCCTCGTGCGCCGCTCTGCACGTGCTTCGCGCGCGCCGCTTTGTGCAGGTTCCGGCAAGGAACGCAGCGCGTGGGAACGTTGGCAAAGCCCTTCGCCTCGTAGAAGCGCTGCTCTCCGGCGGTGAACGCAAAGCTCGCGTGGCAGTCCACGCACTCGATCGTTTTATCGGGCAACGGGCTTGCGGCGCATCATCGCGTGCGCTCCTTCTTCGAAAATATAGAGTGGGCCGACGAGCAAATACACGAGGTTCTCCAGAAACTTAGGTTTGGTGCCCTCGAAACGATGCCCGACGAGTTGAAAGACCCACCCGATGACAAACGCCGCTAGGCTCGCCGGCCACGTCAGATGGAGCCCGACGAAATAGAGCAGGGCGAAGATTCCAAGCGCGAGGAGCGATCCGGGTACGTCCAACGTGGCGTAATAGGCGACCACGGCGATTCCCGCGACGATCGCGAGATCGACCGGCCCGAAACGAACTAGCGCCCCAAGCCCCAGGAGGCCCAGCACGATCAGCGGGATTCCGAAGGCATGGCAGATGCGATTGCGGCGATCCGCGTGATAGGAACCATACTCGGTAAACAATTCGTTTTTGGTCACGGGCACCCCCAAGCGAGCCGATCGGTACGTGGTTCTGCGCTCCCTCCGAGTTGGGGACCTGCATGGCGGGGGCCACGGCACTCCAATGCAGAAGCGCCCTCGTATGCCTAGCACGATCGTGGTCCCAGAACGCGTCGTCGACGACGTCATCTTGATCCGGCGCGATCTTCACATGCATCCCGAACTCGGCTTCGAAGAGCACCGCACGGCGGGGATCGTCGCCGACCGCCTGCGCCTCCTAGGGTACGAGGTGCACGAGGGCATCGGCCGTACCGGAGTGGTGGGTGTTCTGCGCTCGGGCAAGCCCGGGAAGACGGTGATGCTCCGCGCCGATATGGATGCATTGCCGATTCTCGAGGAGACCGAGCACAATTTTCGCTCGCGCCTGGAGGGCTGCATGCACGCATGCGGGCACGACGGCCACGTCGCGATCCTTTTGGGCGCGGCGGCGCTGATCGCGGATCGCAAGGATGAATTGGCCGGGACGCTCTGCTTGGTCTTCCAGCCGGCCGAGGAAGGCCTGGGCGGTGCCAGAGAGATGATCGCCGACGAACTCTTCGAGCGTTTCGGCATCGAACGCGCGTACGGGCTGCACCTCTCCTCAAAATATCCGACCGGCATCCTGGGTTTTCGCGAAGGGCCGATGTACGCGTCGAGCGATTCGATCGAGATCGACGTGATCGGCATCGGCGGGCACGGGTCGGCACCGCACGACGCGATCGATCCGATCTACACGGCGGCATCGTTCGTCACGTCGCTGCAGCAGGTGGTCTCGAGGCAAGTTGACCCGCTGGAGCCCGCGGTCGTGAGCATCGGCGCCATTCACGGCGGAACCATTCACAACGTCATCCCGCGTACGTGCCGCATGCTCGGTACGGTTCGGGCGTTCTCCGACGACGTTCGCAACGCGATGCCGCAACGGATCGAGCGCGTGTTGCGGTCGTGCTGCGACGCATCGGGTGCGACCTA
>DAHUXY010000022.1 GCA_027315505.1 Vulcanimicrobiota bacterium
TCGAGATCGTCCACCTCGAGGGCCAGCGACTGCGCGCTGCCGGGCTTGCCGACCTGTTCGAAATTGCCGATTCCAAACGTGGCGCCGTTTACGTCGAACTCCGTCCAGTACTCCGTCTCGATGCCCGAGAGCGCGAGCCCCAACACGTCCCGATAACACGCCACCGCTCGCCGTTGATCCGTAACCGGATACATCGTGAACGCCAAAGCCGTGACTGCCATATCTCGAAACCTCCGTCGTCCGGTGTCGCTAGCGGTGTCTGCAGCGCATCCCGGCCGAAACCCTCCAAGTCTTAAGAGGCCCTTAAAACCACGCGTTTGATCAGCGCGTGGTAGAGCCCGTAGGGAAGCACCGCGCGCAGCGCGAGCAAACCGGCGTTGACGGGATAACGCAGACGCCCGCCGCGATCGGTTGCGGCTCGGAAAATCGTCGCAGCGACGGCCTGCGGAGATACGGCCGCCGCGCCGGCGCGATTGAGCTCCGGCAACGCGCGTGCCATCAACGGTTCGTACGGTTCGCTCGTCACCACTTCCATGGAGCGATCGTAAAAATCCGTCTTTATCGCACCGGGCTCGACGATGCGGACGCGAATGCCGAACGGTTCCAATTCGTAGCGGAGCGATTCCGAGAATCCCTCGACCGCAAATTTGGTGGCGTGATACACGCTATAGAGCGGAAACGTCAAGCGTCCGCCGATCGAACTGATGTTGACGATGGTGCCGCTTCGTTGCTCGCGGAAGACCGGTAGCACCGCGCGCGTCACGCGCATCAGTCCCAAAACGTTCGTTTCGAATTCTCGGCGAACTTGCGCGTCGCTCGCGGCTTCGAACGGTCCGACCACCGCGTATCCGGCATTGTTGACGAGCGCGTCGACGCGCCCGAAACGCTCCAACGTTTGCGCCACGGCGCCGTCGACGGATGCCGCATCCGTTACGTCGATGGCGATGCAAGCCACCCGTTCGTCCGCCAACGTCGAGCGTTCGGGGGAACGCATCGTCGCGGCAACGTTCCATCCGCGCTCCGCAAAATAGCGCGCGGCGGACTCGCCGATCCCGCTCGACGCACCGGTAATCACAACGGTCTTTTTCATAATACTTCATAATGTTCGCGAACGATTTCCAAAGCACCCGGCATGGACCGGAGGCGCTAACGCGAATGCACGCTTCGGTTTCGAATATCGCGTCCGTTCGCCGGGGAGGATCCATGCTTCGTAAGCTTATCGCATTGGCCGTACTGTTTGCATGCGCGAGTATCCAGGCCCCCGCGGATGCGGGCGCCGCGGCGCAGCCGAACGACGCGGCGACCGTCGCGCTCTTGCGCCAACGCATCAAACACGTGTTCGTCATCTATCAGGAAAACCGGTCGTTCGATTCGTATTTCGGCACGTTTCCGGGAGCCGACAATCTCGCCTCTCCGCTCGCGCAATCGCATGGATTCAAACAATACGATCCGCTCGGTAACCAGTGGGTCACACCGTTTCGCATCACCGCGAGCGATACCGCCGACGCCGATCACGGCCGCCCCGCCCTCATCACCAAAGCCGACGGCGGCAGGATGGATTTGTACGTCGCAACCGAGGAATTCGGTTTGCTCGCGCGCGGATATTCGCGCGAGGACGCGCAGCGCGTCGGGTTGCTCACCATGAGCCACGAGGACTGCGATACCGTTCCGTATCTCTGGATGTACGCCCACAACTTCGCGCTCTACGATCACTTCTTCCAAGGCATGTTCGGCCCGTCGACGCCCGGGAACATCGATTTGATCGCCGCGCAAACCGGGCAAACCCAGTGGGCGCGCGACGCCACCGAAGAGGTCGCGCCGAATTCGCAAGGCCCCGGCGAACCCGTCGTCAACGATTCCAAGCCGCCTTTCGGCCCGTATCCCAACGGGGCGCCGAGCCCGCGCAAGCGTCAATACGATCAAACGTACGCCACGCTGTTCCTCACGCTTGCCGGCGCCGACGCCAAGGACGCAACGAGCGACAGCGGCGATATCAAACAGGATATCGTCGCGATCGGCAAGCTCGGGCACCCCGCGATACCGTGGGGCTGGTATCAAGAAGGCTTCGGGGCGAAAGAAGGGGCGGCCGGCGACCCGTACATCTCCCACCATAACGCGCTGCAATACTTCGGATATCTGCGTAAGAATCCGTATTTTTGGCGCGGGGTTCACGATCTCACCGCCTTGTATCCGGCTCTCGCCCACGGAACGCTCGGCAATCGCAGCGTCGTGTTCGTCAAAGGTGGCGACGAGAATCCGTTCGGATTAAAACCCGCGGATAAAAGCCCGTACGTGCAAGAGCATTTCCGCGGCGACGACGATCACCCGGGATACTCCGATTCGCAAATATCCGAAGCCATGGTGGCCAAGACCGTGAACGCGATCGCGCGCAGCAAATACTGGCACGACTCGGTGATCTTCATTTTCTGGGACGACTCGGAGGGCTTTTACGACCACGTACCGCCGCCGCAGTTCGAGCGCTGCCCCGACGGACATCCGTGCGGCGACGGCCCGCGCGTGCCCGCGATCGTCATCTCCCCGTTTGCAAAAGATCGATCGGTCGTGAGCGAAGTCTCCGACCATGCCTCGTTTGCGAAATTTCTCGGGCGCCTCTTTAACCTTCCCGCGCTCGCGTCGCTCCCCGACGAAGCACCCTACATGCCGCTCGGCCCCCGCGATACCAACCCGCTCTTGAGCGACCTCGTCGGCGGGTTCGATCCCGAACGTTTGAGCGGCACGAAGGCGCCGATCCCCGCCTCCGCAGCCATCATCCCCGATGCGATCGTCGACGCGATCCCCTCCAAAATGTCGTGCGCGAGCCTAGGCATCACGCCGGTAAGCATTCCCGGTGGAGCGATACCCGCGGGTTTCGCGCCCCTCACGCTCGAGCACTAGGCGCGGCTGGCCGCCGGGGCGAACAGGACGGCCGATATGTCGATCGCAGACCATTCCCACGCAACGTCGCTGCCGGAGCTGCGGCATACGGCAGCGCACGTGCTGGCTTACGCCGTCCAGGATATCTTTCCCGACGCAAAGCCGACCATCGGCCCATCCATCGAGAACGGCTTCTACTACGACTTCGACCGGAGTACGCCGTTTACGCCGGAGGATTTGGCGCGCATCGAAGAGCGCATGCTCGAGATAATCGCAGCAAACTACGAGATGACCGGCCAAAAAGTCACGCGCGCGGAAGCGATCGAACGCTTTGCCGGTAATCCCTATAAGGTCGAACTCGCGAGGGACATCCCGGAAGGCGAGCCGATCACGCTGTACACGATCGGTGCGTTTACCGACCTCTGTCGCGGCGGCCACGCCCACACGACCGGCGAGATCGCCGCCGTCAAACTCACGAGCGTTGCGGGCGCTTACTGGCGCGGCGACGAGCACAACCCGATGCTCCAGCGCATCTACGGCACGGCGTGGAACAGCCGAGCCGATCTCGATGCCTATCTGCAGCAAATCGAGGAAGCCCACAAACGCGATCATCGCAAGCTCGGCGTCGAGCTCGATCTTTTTTCCATCGAAGAGGACGCCGGAGGCGGACTGGTTTTTTGGCATCCCAAGGGAGCGATCGTCCGCGGCATCATCGAGCAATTCATACGCGAGGGTCTGGGCGAGCGCGGCTACCAACCCGTCGTAACGCCGCACGTCGTTAGCGAGAAACTCTACGAGATCTCGGGACATCTCGAAAACTACGCGCAGAATATGTTCGGCGCGCTCGAGGTCGAAGAGCAACGCTTCCGCCTCAAACCGATGAACTGTCCGGGCCACATCCTCATCTACCGCAGCCACCCGCGGAGCTATCGCGATCTACCGGTGCGCTTCAGCGAGTGCGGTACCGTCTATCGCTACGAGCGCTCCGGCGTTCTGCACGGGCTTACCCGCGTGCGCGGCTTTACCCAAGACGACGCGCATCTCTTCTGCACGCCGGATCAGTTACAGGGCGAGTTTGAGCAGACGCTCGACGAAGCGCTGCGTCTCATGCATGCCTTCGGATTTACGGATTTCGAATACGTGCTGTCGACGCGCGAGAAGCGTTTGCGCGCGGACACCGATGCGGTCGCCGAAAGCGCCATTCGTCGCGCCCTGGAGAGCCGGCACCTCGCCTATGGGATCGACGAAGGCGGCGGAGCATTCTACGGGCCGAAACTCGATATCAACGTGCGCGACGCGATCGGCCGCAAATGGCAACTCGGTACCGTGCAGGTCGATTTCGTGCTCCCGCAACGGTTCGACCTGAAGTATCGCACCAGCGAGGGCACCGATCAGCCGCCGGTGATGATTCATCGCGCGCTCGCGGGTTCGATGGAGCGCTTTTTCGGCATCGTCGTCGAACATTTCGGGGGCGCGTTTCCGGCTTGGCTGGCGCCGGTGCAAGCCGTCCTCGCGCCGATTAGCGAACATCAGACGCCGTACGCGCATGACGTCGCCAAACAGCTTCGCAGCCACGGCTTCCGCATCGAGGTCGACGAAAGCAACGAAAAACTCGGCTATAAAATCCGGCACTGGAAAACCCAAAAAGTGCCGTACATCCTCGTCGTCGGCAAGCAAGAAGCCGCCGACGGCAGCGTCAACGTCAACGAACGCGGTGCCGGCCCTGCCGACAAACGCACCATTTCCGTGGCGGCTTTCACCGACGAACTGCGCGCCAAGATCGAGGCAAAAGCGTGATCGCTCGACGTTCGCTCATCGCCGCAGGCTTCGCCCTCGCGCTCGCCGCATGCCAAGGCGGCTTCGGGGGCACCAGTTCACCGGGGGTCAATCCGCCCGTCAACCCTCCGCCCGCCGGCGCACTCGGTCCGGCTACGGTTGCGCCGCTGCCGTCTCCCAGCGGCTCGCCCGGAATTCCACCGGGTTCCACCGCGAGCTACGCGTTCGCGACTGCCCCGCAGGGGTTTCAATGCCCGCAGGTCGACGGCTTCACGTGCTTCATCCGCCTGAACGTGCCGCAACCCTCGCCGTCACCCTCACCGAGCTCCGGCACCTCGGCCGCGCGCTCCAGCGCCACGCCGAGCCCCACGCCTTCGCCGACACCGACACCGAGCCCGTCCCCGGCACCAAGCGGCTCCGGGCTCCCGTCCGCCGTTCCGTCGGCGGTGCCGGCCGCCGCCGGTCCGCAGATTACCCTCGCGCTAGAGGCTCTGCCGAAGAAAGTCCCGGCGATGGTGGACCCCGATCCCAAAGCCGTGGCAACCGACCCGCTGCTCGCCGTGCGATTGCACGCGAATGCGGACATCGCGCTCCACGGACGGGCTTCGGCCGACTTCACCCTCCCGAAGGAGCAAGTCGGCGGGCGGGGCTTCGCCATCCAGCTCTTTCACGAGTCGACCGATCGCCACAAGAAGGTCACCGAAACCTATTTGGGTTCGTATGCGAAATCGACGCTGAAGGGGACGACGCTGCACTTCGATCTGGCTCTCCCGCAGATCACCGTCAAGAAGAACGAAGTCTGGCTGTTCGTGCTGTACGGTGACGAGCGTCCCTCCGCGACGGGCACGGCGAGCCCGTCCCCCGGCGCTTCGGCGGCCGGCAGCCCCGCGCCGTCGGGCAGCCCGGAGCCCGCGTCGCCGGCTCCATCCTCCACCTAAATAGGCCGAACGAAAGAGCGACGTCATAGGACTCTTTGCCAAGCGCGAGACCTCCGCGATCTTGATCACCATTACGGTCATGCTCGGCATGATCATGGCGATCATCGACGCTACCATCGTGAACGTCGCTCTCGACAATATCTCGGGCACGCTCGGCGCTTCGGTTGACGACGCCGCATGGATCGTCACCGGATACATTCTCGCCAGCGTCATTACCATGCCGCTCAACGGCTGGCTTACCGCGTATTTCGGCCGCAAGACGTTCTATGCCGCCTCGATCGCGCTCTTCACCGTATCTTCGTTCCTGTGCGGAACCGCGACCAGCATCTGGCAACTCGTCTTCTATCGCGTGCTGCAAGGTTTCGGCGGCGGCACGCTGCAACCGACGGCGCAGGCGATCCTCTTCGAAACGTTCCCGCCCGCAAAACGCGGAAACGCGATGGCGATCTTCGGCTTAGGCGCGATGGTCGGGCCGGCCCTGGGCCCCTTGCTCGGCGGTTGGATCGTCGATAACGCGACCTGGCCGTTGATCTTCTTCATCAACATTCCGATCGGCATCACCGCGTTTCTGATGACGATGGCCTTTATTCCGAGCCCGCACTACATCGCGCGCCCCAAGGGGGGGATCGACTGGCTGGGCTTGGGCTTGATGACCGCGGGTTTGGCATCGTTGCAGTACGTGCTCGAACGCGGCCAGCACGACGATTGGTGGAGCTCTTCGACGATCACCCTGCTGGCGGTGGTTTCCGCGGTGACGTTGAGCGCGTTTATCTTCAAAACGCTACGCGACGAGCATCCGCTGGTCGATTTACGCGCGTTTCGCTTCAAGAACTTCACGCTGGGCAACGTGTTGACGGTGATTCTCGGATTCGGACTCTTCGGAACGAGCCTCATCATGCCGCTGTTCTTCCAGGCCTCGTTGGGTATGACCGCATACGACACCGGGGTCGTGTTGCTGCCGGGAGCGATCGCGACGGCGATCTCGATGCTGGTCGTCGGACGCCTCTACAATCGGGTGGACTCGCGCATCCTCATCACCTTCGGGACGCTGATGTTCGCGCTCTCGTGCTGGATGCTCGGCGGCCTCAACCAGTACTCCGGCTATTGGGACGTATACTGGCCGCGCGTTATCCAGGGGTTTGGGCTCGGGTTCATCTTCGTTCCGCTGACGACCCTGATGCTCGCGTCGATCCCCAAGCCCGAACTCTCGAGCGCGACCGGCGTTTCGCTGTTGCTGCGACAGGTCGGCGGAAGTTTTGGAATCGCCATCCTCACCACGCTGCTGGCCCGCGAAACGGCGGTTGCGTGGAGCGCGCTGGCCGGCGGCGTCACGCAGACGCACGGGCAGAGCGTCGGCACGCTCACCGAGCTGGTCGCGCAATCGTCGGTCGTCATCGCCTACGATTATCTCTTCCGCCTCTGCGCGATCATCTTCGTCATCAGCATCCCGCTGATCTTCTTCATGTCGCCGCCACGCGTGCGTTCGAGCGAAGGCGGCCTGCCGGCGATGGCGCTTGACTGAGCCTGCCGCCGGCGCCTCAAGGCGAGGGCGAGCGGAACGCGGCGCACTTGCCGCGTAATCATCCCCCATGCTCCTACTGGGTATCGAGACCTCGTGCGACGACACCGCGACCGCGCTCGTGCGCGACGGCCGCGACGTGCTGGCAAGCGTCTCGACCAACCAGGATGCCTTCCACGCCAAGTACGGCGGCATCGTCCCCGAAATCGCCAGCCGCCAACACGTAGCGCTCCTCTCCGCCGCAATCGAAGACGCGCTCGACCGCGCGCGAGTGCCGATGGAGGCGCTTGACGGCATCGCCGTCACCTACGGCCCCGGGCTTATCGGCAGCCTCGTCGTCGGGGTGGCGTCGGCGAAAGCGCTCGCCTTCGCGCTCGCAAAACCGCTCTACGCCGTCAATCATCTCCACGGGCACATCTTCGCTGCCTTTCTCGATCGGCCGGAGACGCCGCCGTATCCGTTTCTCGCCCTCCTCGTTTCCGGTGGGCATTCACAGCTGGTCGAAGTGCACTCCGCCACCGACATGCGCGTCATCGGACGCACGCGTGACGATGCCGCGGGCGAAGCCTACGACAAAACCGCGCGGTTATTGGGGCTCGGATACCCCGGCGGTCCAGCCATCGACCGCCTCGCGCATGGCGGCAACCCGAGGGCGTTCGCCTTCCCGCGGCACCGCCCCGATAAGGGCACGCTCGATCTCTCGTTTTCGGGCCTCAAAACATCGGTCCGTTACTTTCTGGAATCGCAAGCGGGGCGCGACGCGCAAGCAGCCGATCCGCAGAGATTCGCAAGCGACGTCGCCGCATCGTTCCAGGCTGCGGTCGTCGACGTATTGCTCGCGCGCGTCAACGCCGCGTTCGAACGCAAGGACTACCGCGCGATCGTTCTCTCCGGCGGCGTCGCTGCCAATTCCGCATTGCAAGCCGCGTTTCAAAGCTGGAGCGCGCGCCGGGGAGTGCAAGCGTTCGTTCCGCCCGCGCGCTACTGCACCGATAACGCTGCGATGATCGCCGCCGCCGCATTCTATCAGCGCGAGATCGCCCGCGCCGACCCGCTGACGCTGGGCGCCGATCCCAATCTTCCCTTCGAACTCGCGCAGCCGGCCGAATCGATGCGGTGAACCCAACCGAGCGCTTTACCGGACGCGCGGACGATTACGCCGCGGCGCGCCCGTCCTATCCGGATGCCGCGATCGACGCACTGTTCGAGGGCCTCGCCGAGCCGTCGCAATGCACCGTCGTCGATCTCGGCGCCGGCACCGGGATTTCGTCCGGCCTGCTTGCGGCGCGCGGAGCGCAGGTGATCGCCGTGGAGCCCAACGCTTCCATGGCGATGCAAGGCGCCTACGCCGCGCATCTTCGTCTGCACGCCGCCACCGCCGAACGCACCGGGCTCCCAGGTGCGAGCGCCGATCTCGTCACGGCCTTTCAAGCCTTTCACTGGTTCGACCCCGGCGCAGCGATCATCGAAATGCTCCGCCTGCTCCGGCCCGGCGGCCGCGCCGCGGTCGTATATAACGAACGCGACGAACGCGACCCATTCACCGCCGCTTACGGCGCAATCGTGCGCCGGTATGCGACTGAAGAAACCGAACGACTACGCTCGAACGCGCGTGAAGCATTCGAGCGCGACCCTGCGTGGGCTTCGGTCCGCGTCGTCGGCGCGGAGCACGCGCACCGGCTCGATCGGGCGCGGTTACATGCCCGTGCGCGAAGCACGTCGTATCTTCCCCATGAAGGCGCGAGCGCGCGAGATTTGCACGCCGGCCTCGATACGCTGTTCGATCGTTATGCGCACGACGATTCGAACGACGCCGCAGTATTCATGCACATGCTCGCGATCGTGAGCATCGCCACGCCGCCTTCCTAAGACCTTCTCGGCTCGGCCGTATTCTGCAGCCATGCCGGTTCCATATGCCGATCGATCCGCGGCCGGAAAGGCGCTCGCTCGAGCGCTTGCCGCATATCGCGATAGCCCCGATGTCGTCGTGTTGGGATTGCCGCGCGGCGGCGTTCCGGTGGCGTACGAAGTTGCGATGGCATTGCACGTCCCCCTCGACGTTTTTGCGGTTCGCAAAATCGGCGTTCCCGGGCATGAGGAGCTTGCGATGGGGGCCGTATCGGCCGACGGTACTTCGATATCGTTTCCGACGATCATCGCAGCATACGCTATCGAACCCAAGCAATTCGACGCAATTTTGCACCGCGAGCATCTCGAAGCGCAGCGGCGCGAAGTGGCCTATCGCGATAGCCGCGTACGGCCGGTGCTTCGGGACAAAACGGTTATTCTCGTCGACGATGGGCTGGCAACCGGCTCCACCATGTATGCGGCGGTCGCGGCGCTGCGCGAACATCAGCCCCGCCGGATCGTCGTCGCCGTGCCGGTCGGCGCTACGGAAACCTGCGACATGCTGCGCTCGCACGTCGATCAGATCGTCTGCCTGATATCGCCGGACCCCTTTCACGCCGTCGGCCTCTACTACCAGAACTTCGGGCAAACCTCGGACGACGAAGTCCGCGCGTTGCTTGCCGGCGCTTACGCACGGGAGCCACATCAATGGACGTCACGCTAGGCACTCCGCTTCGCAACGACGCGCACGATTACGACGACCTGATCGCGCTCGCGCGTGAGGCGGACGTGGTCTTGATCGGCGAAGGGACCCACGGTACGCACGAGTTCTATCGCACGCGCGCCGAGATCACCCAGCGTCTGATTTCGGAACTGGGCTTTAACGCCGTGTGCATCGAGGGCGACTGGCCGGACGCGTATCGCGTCAATCGATTCGTTCGCGGAGCCGACGACGACGCGGAGGCGGTCGAATCGCTCGGCGGCTTCGGGCGCTTTCCAACCTGGATGTGGCGCAACGCCGAAGTTCTCGATTTCGTCAGTTGGTTACGCGAATACAACGACGCGCGGATGGGGCCGTCCAAGACCGGTTTCTACGGCCTGGACCTTTACAGCATGTATGCATCGATCGACGCGATCGTCACGTACCTCGATAAGATCGATCCGGTCGCGGCCGCGCGCGCGCGCCAGCGCTACGCCTGCCTAACTCCCTACGAAGAAGACGCTCAGACCTACGCGGTCGCACTCTTTCGCGGCCTGGGCCGCTCGTGCACGGACGACGTCCTCGCGCAGCTCCGGGAGATCCAGCGCTCCGCCGCGCTCTACGCCAAGCGGGACGGCCGAATTGCTGAAGACGAGTATTTTTACGCCGAGCAAAACGCCTGGGTCGTCGCCAATGCGGAGCATTATTACGGCGCGATGTTAAGCGATGACGTCTCTCTCTGGAACCTGCGCGACCGGCATATGATCGAAACCCTCGAGCGCCTTAAGACGCATCTGCAACGAACCGGTAAGCCCTTTAAAGCGGTCGTATGGGCGCACAACTCGCACGTCGGCGATGCCCGCGCGACCTCGATGCGCGAGCGCGGGGAGACCAATATCGGCGCTCTCGCGCGCGAGCGTTACGGGAAGCGTGCGCTCCTGGTCGGCCAGACCACCTACACCGGCACGGTGACGGCGGCGGACGATTGGCACGGGCCGGCCCATCGCAAAACGGTGCTTCCGGCGCGCGAGGACAGCTACGAAGGCTGGTTTCACGAACACCAGCCGCCGTCGTTCTACTTGGCGCTCCGACGATTGCAGGGTGCGGCGACGACGCTGCCTACCGGCTTACGCGAACGCGCCATCGGCGTGATCTATCGGCCGCAGACCGAATTGGCAAGCCACTATTTTCGAGCGGATTTAGCCAAGCAGTTCGACGCCCTGTTCCACATCGAACGTACCCGGGCGGTGGAGCCGCTCGAGCGCTCCGCGCTGTGGATCGGCGGCGAAGTTCCCGAGACGTACCCGAGCCGGCTCTGATGACGCTGCCACAACCCAGCCTCGAGCAGGACGTCACGATCGGCCCGGAAGCCGAACGCATCTCCGCCACGCTGGTTGTCCCGGCGCGTCCGAGGGGAGCGGTGATTTTCGCTCACGGGAGCGGGAGCGGGCGTTTTAGCCAACGCAACCGTTCCGTTGCGGCAACCCTGAACGCCGCGTCCTACTCCACGCTCTTACTCGATTTACTCACGCCCGCGGAGGAGGCGGTCGACGAGCGAACGCGCGAGTTCCGCTTCGATATTTCGTTGCTCGCTCGGCGGCTCTCCGGTGCGACCGACTGGCTGGCCGAACGTTTCACGCAACCGATCGGTTACTTCGGTGCGAGTACGGGTGCGGCGGCGGCGCTGATCGCCGCGGCCGCGCGCCCCGATGCGATCGCCGCCGTCGTGTCGCGGGGCGGCCGTCCGGATCTCGCGGGGAGTGCGCTTGCGGAGGTGCGCGCTCCCACCTTACTCATTGTCGGTTCGCTCGACGCATCCGTGATCGCGCTGAACGAATCAGCGGCCGCGAGGCTGACGTGCGTAAAGCGGATACAGATCGTTCAGGGCGCATCTCATCTCTTCGACGAGCCGGGAAAACTCGCGGAAGTATCGCGCCTGGCTACCGATTGGTTCGATCTCCACTTGCACGCCTAAGGCGCAATTCGCCGCTGAATACGAACCGGGAACGAATTCACGTTCGCTGCGTGAGGAACTCCAGGCCGTTTGCCGCCGGTAGCAGCCCGTGCTCCTGGAGCCATGCGGTATCGAACAAGCGCGATGAATAGCGCTGTCCGCCGTCGCACAGAACGGTGACCACCGTCGAACCCTCCGGCAAGCTCATGGCTATGCGTGCCGCGCCGGCCACGTTCAAGCCCGAAGAGCCGCCCACAAACAGCCCTTCGTGCGCGAGCAGCCAATGCGTCATGGCAATGGCATCGCGATCTTCCACCCGAATCGCGCGATCGACCGGGGCCCCAGCGAAATTCGCGGTGACGCGCTTGATGCCGATGCCCTCGAGTTCCGATTCGCCCTGCGCGCGCAATTCGCCGTCGTTCACGTAGGCAAACAAGGCCGATCCCATCGGATCGCACAGGACCGCCAGCACCTCAGGATTGCGCTCTTTGAGCGCAATCGCCGTCCCGGCAAGCGTTCCACCCGTCCCCGCCGCCGCTACGAACGCGTCGACGTCGCCTGCGGTCTGCCGCCAAATCTCCGGCCCCGTACCCTCGATGTGCGCCTGCCGATTCGCGGTGTTCTCGAACTGGTCGGCCCACATTGCCCCCGGCGTCTGCTCCGCGAAGCCTCGCGCGAGATGATAGTAGTTCTGGGCGTTTGTAAACGGCAACGCCGGAACCACGCGGACGTCGGCGCCGAACGTCCGGAGCAACGCGATTTTCTCCGGCGATTGATCGTCCGGCACGAAAATGACGCTGCGATATCCACGTTCGTTTGCAAGGAGCGCGAGCGAGATACCGGTGCTTCCGGCCGTCCCTTCGACAATCGTACCGCCCGCCGCAAGCGCACCCGAAGCCTCGGCGGCGTCCACGATCCATTTCGCCGCCCGGTCCTTCACCGAACCGCCCGGGTTGAGAAATTCGGCCTTGCCGAGAACGCGACGTCCGATGTGCGCCGATAGCGCGCTGAGTTCGATCAACGGCGTTCTGCCGATCGCCTGCGATACTCCCACGTTCACGCCACCCTTCCGCTACGGACGCGTACTGCGATGAATGCAACCAGAGCGAGCACGACCGCGATACCGCCCGTAAACCGGTACACCTGCGCGAGCGCGAGGCCCGCCGAACCCTGAAGGATCCCCACCGCGAAGGTTCCCATGCCCTCGCCGGCCATCAAGGCTCCGACGAGGACGCCTGCGACGCGGTTCTCATCCGCAGGCATCGCATCGAACGCGAGCGACATCGCGTACGGAAACACGATGCTGCATGCGACGCCGCCCAGAGCGAAGCCCGCAATCAACGCCGGTGCAGAACTCCACAGCGGCAGGGCAACGAACGCCGCGGCGATCGCCAGCGGAAATACCACGAACGCCGTGCGCGGCGAAAGCGTCCCCGTCGTAAACGCCGCCAGCAGTCGCGTTGCCGTCAATGCCAGCCAAAACGCGGCCAGCGCCGCCTCCCCGCTCGCGAGTGAGAAACCTCGGTCGACGTGCGTGAACGTCGTCGCCCAGCTGGAAAAGACACCTTCGCAAACGGCGTATAGCAATGCCGCCAAGGCGAACAACACCAGCGCCGGCGTCATCGGAGGCAATGCGCGGGGATGCTTGGCGGCCGTCTCGGTATGCCATCCCAGCGAGAGGACGATCACTCCCGTGAATGCGAGCGCCAGTAGCGCCGGCCACAACGGCCATAGCCCTCGTGCGATCAGCGCGCCCACAAGCAGCGGCGTCAACGCGGTGCCGAGGCCCGTCAGCACGTTTGCAAGGGTCACGTTTCGCGCGCTCGGCCCGTGCAAACCGGCCGCCAGCTCGTTCACTGCGGAGAAATTCAAGCCGAAGCCCATCCCGAGCGCTGCGGTGTCGGCTAACAGCAAGAGATATGCGCCGGTACCCGCAACCAGCGGCGATGCCAACAACGCACAGAGCGCGGCGACGTTGGCCAGCACGCCCACTTGCAATACGCGGACCATGCCGTAACGCCGTGCCAACGCCGGCGTTAGGATCGCGGCAGCGATCGCTCCGAGCGTAAGCGGCACGAAGAGTCCGCCGAACGATGCCGCCGCAATGCCGTAGGGTGCTCGCGCGAACACCGTTGCCAGCGCGGGCACCAACGTAAACGCGAAACCCTGAAGGATCGCGGCGCCATAGACCACGGCCGGCGCACGGCGGACGCCCGTCATCAACCGGCGTGCGTGAAGGCCACGATCTCGTTGGCGTCGCGTTCGCCGCTCCAGAAGCGCGTGCCGTCGAAGGCCAGCCCGCGTGCCGCAAATGGGAGAACCGCAAGGTCTTCAACGGATGCGTTTTCGTCGCGCGGGTCGGTTCGCGAGAGCAAACGCCGGTCGTTGGCGTCGTCAACGCTCACCATGTAGAGCCGACCGTCACAAAACGTGATTCCGGCCGGAGGGTTCTTCAGCACGATCGTGCGCACCACCGCGCCCGCTTCGTCGAGCGCCACGACGCGGCTCGTCATAAACTGGCTTACGTAGAGCAACTCACCGTCGTAGGCCACATGCGAGCCGGTAAATTCAGGACAGGCAATCTTCGCCGCATCTTTAAATCCGTGCCCGGGTACGAACCGCACCACATAGCGGTCGTCGGCTTCACCCTCGCCGAGCACGACGCGGAGCTCGTCCCCGATGGAGACGATACCGAAGGGCTTCCCCGGAGCGGCGGCCTCGTCGCTCAACGTCCACTGCGCCGGATCCATAGCGTAGATGCGCTCGGTTTCGAGCGAACTGAGCCATAGCTTCGTTCCATCGAACGCAACGCCGAGCGGCTTAGGCGCCGGCGAAGGGAGGCGTAAGAGTTCACGTACATTCTGCATACCCGGGGGCTTCGCGCCCTCGCCGAAGGTCCCATTGTCGATCCCTCGTGGGGCAGGCAACTGGAGATACATCCAGATCGCCCGCGGCCACGTTACGCCCATGAAACGATTCATACGACCTCGCAACGCCCTCGTGGAGCGTCATAGTACATGATTAGCACGGCGCATCGGCTTTGGCGGACCGCCACTCCAGAACTCAAGCGCCGCCTCGTCATCGTCTACGGCATCCTCGCCGTGCTCAACGCCGGCAGTCTGTTCGCGGTGCTCGTTGCAGCGCGGAGCTATCCATTGCTTCTTGGTTTGGGCTTGACCGCATACGGCTTCGGCCTGCGTCATGCCGTCGATCCCGATCACATCGCCGCGATCGATAACACCACGCGCAAACTCATGCAGGATGGAAAGCGCCCGGTTGCCGTTGGGTTCTTCTTCTCGCTCGGCCATTCGACCGTCGT